>JAIEPM010000100.1 GCA_019748395.1 Candidatus Obscuribacterales bacterium | reverse complement strand
TCGCTGAAAGCTCACTTAGGATGTCTTTTCAGTGGACATAATAATGAAAACGCTTCGCGATTTTTACTCGGCGAAGCGTTATTGTTTATAGCTAACTGCAGAATTTTTAGTTGAATCCTACAACTTCGCCTAGATAAGGAAGTTCTCTGAATTGTTCCGCGTAGTCGAGACCATAACCGACTACGAAAAAATCATCGATTTTGAAACCGACATAGTCAGCTTCCATTTCGACAACTCTCCTTGACGGTTTGTCCAGCAAAGCTGCCATCTTCAATGTTTTCGGTGCGAATTGTCCTTGCAAATAGTCGAGGAAAAATCTTGCGGTGCGACCGGAGTCGATTATGTCTTCAACTACGAGGATGTGTCTGTGTGCTATGTTCGGCAGATCGAGATAAGGAGTTTGCACGGTGCCCGAGCTTTCCGTAGCCGAGCCGTAGCTTGCCAGTCTGACGAATTCTAATTGCAGCGGATCGGTGGTTTTGATTTCGCGCATCAAGTCGGATAGGAAGAAAATGGCGCCTTTCATAACGCCTATGACTACCGGGCGTTCAAGGTCTTTGTAGTCTTCGCTGATTTGCTTGCCCAGCTCTGCAATGCGTTTTTTGACGACATCGCCAGAATACACTTCGCGAATTGTCGCGTTGCCTGGTTTCGTGTCTTTGTAAACCCTGTAAGACAGATCGACAGCCATGGTGTTTCTCCGGGAAAGAAAGGTCAATGTTAGCGCAGATCGCTCGCCATCCCTAGACCGGCAAGCTATAAGTTACATTAATAAGCAGAAGCGCCCGCTTCTTCGGGTACTTTGCTTTACAGAATTCTAAGAGCCGACGTTAAGCGCGTCTCTTTTGCGCTCGTTGCTCTCTTCCGCCTTGTATATGGCGCGGCCTCTGACATAAGTTTCGACAACCATTCTGTCGTCACCGACATAAACCATGCTTGATAGGATTTCATCGGCATCCTGCTCCAATATATCGCGAGGAACCGATGATTTGAGAGTCGGGTCCACCACGATGAAATCGGCTTCTTTGCCTTTTTCCAGACTGCCTACCTGATCGTCTAAATTGACTGCCTTAGCGCCAGACAGTGTTGCTAAATAAAGCAACTCGCGAGGCGCCAGCCAGAGCTCGGATTGCACATATGCTGCGTCTTTCATGACTTTGAATAAAGACATTTCAGGACCGGCTGCTACATCCGAGCCCAGTCCTATTTTTAACCCCTTTGTTTTGGCGCGCAAATAAGGGAAGACGCCGCTTTTCAAAAAAAGATTCGAGCTAGGACAGTGAATTGCAGCCGAGCCTGATTCTACAAGGCGATCGATTTCCGAATCGCTCAGATGAATGCTGTGCGCAAAAAGGCTGTTTTTGCCGATCAGCCCGTGGCTTGCATAAACATCCAGATAGTTCTTGCAGCCGGGAAAAAGTTCTTTCACCCAGGCAATTTCATCGGAGTTTTCGGAAAGGTGGGTTTGCATATAGGAGCCGGGATACTTATGAAAAAGCTCGGCGGCTCCTTCAAGCTGACGCTTTGTTGAAGTTGGAGCAAAGCGCGGAGTAAATGCGTATAGCAGCCGACCGTTGTCGTAGTTGTGCCATTTTGCGCAAAGCTCTTCCGATTCTTCAAGAGAGCGCTCCGAATCTTCGCTCAAATTATCCGGAGCATTGCGGTCCATTAAAGTCTTGCCCATGATTACACGGCAGCCGCGTTCGGCGGCGTTGGTAAAAGCAATGTCGGCGGCGTTTTTGTGGATACTTGTGAATACCGAGGAGAGTGTGGTGCCGTTGCGTGCAAGTTCACGAAAAAACCAATCGGCAAGTTTGGTGGCATGTTCCATTCTTGCGAATTTCACTTCGGCTGGAAAAATGTATTTGTTGAGCCAGCCGAGCAAAGTGTCGCCCGAGCGCCCGGTTTGTGCAATCTGCACCAGATGAATATGCAGGTCGATGAAGCCGGGCATGATTACTCGCTTGCCGTATTCATGCACTTTTGCCGCTTTGCCGTGCTTTGCGAGAACCTCGGTCCAGTCGCCGACATCGACAATTTTGCCGTCATGATCCACAAGTAAGCAGCCATCAACGAAATCGTCATAACTGTTGAAATCTCGGGGGCTGATGACATGACCCCTGTAGGCGGTGAATTCGTTTACTTTGCTCATTGCTTCTCTTATGGCTTGGCCTGCGAGCAATCTGCCGGGAGCGCTCTTAGGGGATCACATTTTAGCTGAATTGCCGCCGCCCACAGAAAAGAAGCTTTCCATTGCGTGAAAATTAAGATCGATTAATCAGCCCGACTGTCAAGAGGGTTCGCTTTGAGTTTTCTTGCTTCTAATCTTTGTTTGAGACTTCCTTTAATGTCGCAAAGTGATCTCTTCGGGGCACATGAATAAAAGACGCTGCTATAAAGGGGAATGGCATGAGTAGAAAAGCACCCTCTGTCCTTCTGGGTGACCTTCTGGTCAGAACCGGGCTTGTAAGTCGCAGGGATCTGGCTGATGCCATACCTATTTCTCTTAAAACCGGACTGCCGGTGGGTCGCATATTAATCGGGTCCGGCGCGGTCAGAGAATCGACGATGCAGGCTGTGCTTTTTGCGCAATCTCTGGTGCGTGACCGCTTGTTGGACGAGGAGCTGGCCTGTCAGGCAATCATGCAGGTAGATGCGAGCAACTGCAGTCTTGATGATGCTCTTGCTGCTCTGGGTTGGCACTCGGATGCTTACGAATTGACCAATCGTTTGGGTCAACTGTTCTTGGAATCCGGCATCATCACCGAAGGACAGTTGAACACCGGGCTTGAGGCTTTCTATACAACCGGCTTGCCGCTGGCACGTGTCCTGGTGCTGTCCGGGACGATCACGCCGCAGCTGGCTTTTGCCGGACTGGCTGTGCAAAAAATGCTGCGGGACGAACAAATTAGTCGTGAGCAGTCGATTGCCTTGCTCAAGTCTGCAAAAGAAAGCGGCTGTCATATTGCAGATTGTCTGGCTCTGCATGGTATTGCCGAGCCGGAGACCGTGAATGTTTTGAGGCTGGGCGAATTGCTGGTGCTGGCTAACGCCGTTAATGAAATCGAGCTGCTGGACTGCGTTGAGCGTAGTATCAACAGGCATCAGTTGATTGGTGAAACCATGGTGCAGTCCGGGCGTCTTGCTCAATACATGCTCGATAATGCGCTTGTTCTCCAGAAAATGACCAATGAGCAGGCGCTTGCTCCCTCTGAGGCGGCCGAAGTTCTGCGCAGAATTCATGCAACCGGAATGAATCTGGACGAGGCTTTGCATGAGCTGAGAGCGCCTGCAGAGAAACGGTCTCAGTTGCTCGGCTTGCAAGTGAATAAGTTAACGGCTGCGCCGGCCGAGGCTGCGGACTTGAACGGGCATATGCCTGCAGAGAAGGTTGCCGAAATGCTGGGGATAACCGTGAAAGCGGTGGCCAAGAGAATCAAGAAAGGTGCTTTAAACGGTCATCAAAAGGAAGGTAAATGGTACGTCAAGTTTTCCGAGTTTCTTGCGCCTGATGAATCCGCTGCTTCTTCGCCGTTATCTGAATCGAATCAGCAAGCTTCTGAGCCGACTCTTGAGGAAGGGGAGTCTTTCGGCGCTTTAGAAAATAATGAATCGGCTTCCATATATAGCGATTCGCCTGTGGAATTATTGCTACGTTTACAAGATTCCGGCGAGCTTAAAGTGGAGCTCCCGCTGAAAATGCAGACCGCTTCGGCAGATTATCTTCCGGAATTTTTCTCTCCTGAAGCCTGCTCACAGCAAGAGGAGAATCCGGGTTTCTCGGCTTTTTACGCTATTCAGGGCGATTTAATTGATTGCCTGCACAAAAGACCGCAAGCAGAGGAGTCAGCGCCGCAAGAGCGGCAACTTGCTTCGGACCTTCGTGCAAAATTGAATTTCGCAGGAAAAAAAATTCGAAAAGCTAAAAGCACAGCCGCTCGGAAAGCCTCTGTTTCCGGTAATACAAACAATGCGGAACTGACTGAAACCATGGGGCAGCATCTTGGCTTGGTCGAAAAGCTACTTGAGCGTATCGAGTATTTGAGTTATCGTGCTGGTTATCTGGAAGCTCAACTGGCTGCTCAGCAGAATCAAAAGTTGTCGCTGAGGCAGAGATAGTAATCCCCCTCCTTTAATTCATCACTCCTAGTTGAAAGGATTTTTAGTGCTGCGTCATCTGGAAGCATTTGAAATCAACCGGGTCCTTGCGCAGAATTTTCGAACCTGGTCTCCCGGGCTTGATCCCTCACGATATAAACACTATCAGTGGTGGCAGCTCAGTCAGGATTGGGGGCGTCGCAATCTCGAATATTTCGGGCATTTCTCAGACTCAGGAGAGCTACTGGCCAGCTGCAAGCGCTACAAATTTCAAATGCAAGCAAGACATAAGAGCTTTAGTGTTGCCGGTATCGGTGCGGTTTTTGTGGACGCTGGCAAGCGAGGAAAATCCTATGGTTTGAAAATGCTGGAGGAAATGGAAGCACTTTGTCTTGAGGAAGATTTTGAGGCGCTATTTCTTAACTCCGACATTGATCCGTCTTATTACGAGAAGCTTGGATACAGGCTCTTTGATTACACGGTTTTCATGGTTGAAGTGAATTCTGACTGGCTGCATTATGCAATTTCTCAAATGGACGCGCTTTCCGACAAAGGTCTTGATGAATCCTTTCAAATTCGCGGCGTTGAATTGAGCGACATTCCGGAAATGTGCCGGCACCATAAGCGGTGGCTTGCTCGACGTCCTTACGGACTTGAAAGAAGCGAGGATTACTGGCGCTACAAGCTCGGCCGAGAACGCTATCTATTTCAACATTCACGTCTGCACTGGCCTCGTTTGGAAATAGTTACAGACAACTATGCTCAATTTCAGGGAGGATATGCCTTAATCGAAAGCTCGGGGATTTATCTGCGGGTGCTTGAAATTGTCGCTCCCGAGCCGATGCAAAATTCGCTCTGGTCTCAAATTCTCAGGCTGGCAAAACGGCGCAACGTTCGAATTTTACGAGGTTGGAAAGACGTGGCGGCGCCCTTGAAAGGTCTCAAGTTTTACAAGCGAGATTGGTCGTTTCCGATGATTAACCCACTTAGCGATGAAATGAATGAGCAGCTGGACTCCTGGTTGAAAGTGGAGCCGGCCTGCATGCTTGAGCTTGATCATTTCTAGCTTCTTCGGCTCTTTACTGATGAATGTCTTATCTAAAATTTTGAACAAGCGAGGCTGCTTTTGCTCTAGATTCGAGAATCTAAGAACAGCAAAATTTTGAGGCTGCCTGCTTGTGTTATTTTCTTAGTGCGTCTATCAAGGTCTGATTATGGCAATTATTGCAGTGGACATGGATGAGGTTATTGCCGATGCGCTCGGCAAAATCGTTAATACATACAATTTGAAATTCGGCGAAGAACTCAGTCGCCACGACCTCGTCGGCAAGCTTTTGCAGCGCGTTTTACCGCAGGAGCACTTTGATGCTATCCATCAATTTCTCAATGCCGAAGAATTTTTTGCGGATCTCGAAGTGATGCCGGGCGCTCAGGAAGTGCTTGAGAGACTGTCCCGCGAACACAGTCTATTTATAGCAACAGCAGCCATGGAAGTGCCCAGCTCGTTCACCGCTAAATACGAATGGCTGCGTGAGCACTTTCCTTTTATATCGCCGATGAACGTGGTTTTTTGCGGCGACAAAAGCATTCTAAATGCCGATTACCTGATTGACGACAATGCCAAGCACTTTGGGCGCTTCCGCGGTCAGGGCGTACTTTTCGATGCGCCGCACAATGCCATGATTCAAGGCTATCCGCGTGTTCACAACTGGGCTGAAGTTCAGGACTATTTTGCCCGAGAAGCAGTCTGCACTAAGTGAATTTAATCAGCTCCGGGGGCGGCAACGCGTTTCCGACTCGAGTCCGCAAGCGGTCAAGCTGATCTAATTGTGCTTGACGACTTGCTTTCAAGCCAAGCGCAGAGCTTTAGTCACGGAATGTTTCACTTGGCTACGAAATGATTAGCAGATGATGTAGCTTGGCGGCTTGCCTTCCAGGTATTGCTAGACTTGACCTTACGTCATCACATATCTAAGGTAGTGCTCAGTGAAGACATTAGAAGCAGACAGCGCCCAGAAATTAGAACAGGGCAGAGTTATCAACGATTTTTCAATTCAAGTCGCGACAGTAAACGGTTCCGGAAGCCAATCTTCCAACACCGTTTTGATGCGCTCCATCTTCCAGATGGGCATCCCTGTCAGCGGTAAGAACTTATTCCCCTCCAATATTGCCGGGCTTCCAACCTGGTTCACAATCCGTGTCAACAAAGATGGTTGGATTGCACGCAAGAAAGAAATCGACATTCTTGTGGCAATGAATCCGCAAACAGCAGTCGAGGATGTCAAGTCTCTCCGTCCGGGCGCAGTTTGCGTCAGTCCGGTTGAGCTGAATCTCGATAAAGTCCGCAGCGATGTCAGGCATTATCTTGTTCCTTTTGCTCAACTTGCAAGCGAAACCACTGAGAACATCAAGCTCAGAAAACTTGTTACCAACATGATTTATGTTGGGGTAGTCGCCGAGCTTCTGGAAATCGATCAAAAAGAAATCGATGTGGCGATCGCCAAGCAATTCGAAGGCAAGAGCAAAGCTATTGAGCTGAACTTGACTGCCTCGAATAAGGGCAGGCAGTGGGCTAAGGAGAATCTCAAGAAAGAAGATCCTTTCTATGTCGAGAAAATGGACAAAACCGCCGGCAAAATCATCATTGACGGCAACTCGGCTGCAGCTCTTGGTTGCATGTTCGCCGGCGTGACCGTGGTCACCTGGTATCCGATTACGCCATCTTCAAGTCTTTGCGAAAGCCTCAGCGATTACATGCATGAATACCGGATTGAGGAAGATGGCAAGGCCACTTACGCGATCATTCAGGCTGAAGACGAAATCGCTGCAATCGGCATGGCTCTGGGCGCTGGCTGGGCCGGTGCTCGCAGCATGACTTCCACCAGTGGTCCCGGCATCTCACTCATGGGTGAGTTTACAGGTCTTGGCTATTTCGCCGAAATCCCGACAGTCATATTCGACGTGCAGCGTGTCGGTCCTTCAACAGGCATGCCCACCCGAACCCATCAGGCCGACCTGATGAGCACATATCAGCTCTCGCACGGCGATACCAAGCACATTCTTTTGTTGCCTGGTTCAGTCGAAGAATGCTACAGCATGGCTTCTGCTGCTTTCGACCTGGCTGAGCGCTTCCAGACACCGGTTTTTGTTCTGAGCGATCTCGACCTCGGTATGAACAACTGGATGTCCGAACCGTTCAAATACCCCGAGCAACCTATGGATCGAGGAAAGGTTCTTGATGCTGCCGAACTGGAAAGACTCGGCAAATTCGAGCGCTATCGCGATGTAGACGGTGACGGCATTCCTTACCGCACATTGCCCGGCACGGATCATCCGCTTGCTGCTTACTTCACCAGAGGCAGCGGACATAATGAAAAGGCCGCTTATACCGAACGCCCGGAAGATTACGTCAATTTGATGAATCGTCTGGACAAGAAATATCAAACAGCCCGCAAGTATGTGCCGAAACCGGAGTTGCATGAAAGCAAGAACGCCAAAGTTGGAATCATCGCCTTTGGTTCTTCGCATCCTGCAATCATGGAATCGCTCGATCAGCTCAAAGCAAGCAACTTGCAAGCAAGCTATCTGAGACTGAAGGCTTTGCCTTTCACCGAAGAGCTGCGCAAGTTCGTAGATCAGCACGAGCATGTTTATGTGGTTGAACAAAACCGCGATGCGCAGATGCGTGATCTGATCAGATTGGAACTTCCCGAATTCTCAATGAAATTGCGCTCGGTGCGCCACTTCGACGGTTTGCCGCTTGATGCCAGAACCGTTACTGACGCCATACTTGAGCAAGAGAGGTAAACAGAAAAATGGTTGATTCAGCTACAAAACCTCAAGGTGCACCGGCGCCGAAAACAAACCGAATCGGTCTGACTCTGGCTGATTACAAAGGCTCGCCTTCTACGCTTTGCGACGGCTGCGGGCACGATGCAATCACCTCGCAAATCATCAAGGCTTGCTATGACGTCGGCATCAACCCGCATCAAGTAGCCAAGCTCAGTGGTATTGGTTGCTCAAGCAAAACACCGGCTTATTTTTTGAGCCGTGCCCATGGCTTCAATGCTGTGCACGGACGCATGCCGTCCGTAGCTACAGGCGCCTCCATGGCCAACAAGCAATTGCATTTGCTGGCAGTCAGCGGTGACGGTGATACTGCCAGCATCGGTCTTGGCCAGTTCTGCCATATCGTTCGTAGAAATATTCCGATGGTTTACATCGTCGAAAATAACGGCGTTTATGGATTGACCAAGGGGCAGTTTTCAGCCACCGCTGAAAAGGGCGCAAAGCTGAAAAGCGGCGTTCAAAACGAACTGCAATCAATTGATCTTTGCAGTCTGGCTATCGAGCTGGGTTGCGGCTTTGTCGGACGTTCATTCGCCGGTGATCCCAAGCAACTCGTAGCATTGTTGAAAGCAGCAATGTCTCACAACGGCACTGCAGTTCTTGACGTAATCAGCCCATGCGTTACTTTCAACAACCATGAAGGTTCAACAAAGAGCTATAAATACGCCAAAGAGCATGAAACCCCGTTGCATGAACTGGGCTTTGTCGGCTTCTACGAGCAGATTACAGTTGATTACGAACCAGGTTCAGTGCAAGAAGTTGCAATGCATGACGGTTCGAAAATTACACTAAAGAAAACCGACCATGACTACGATCCAAAAGATCGCGGTAAGGCAATTTCTACAATCGCCAGAGCCAATGAAGAAAAGCAGTTCCTTACAGGATTGCTCTATGTCGATGAGAGCAAGAGCTCTTTCACCGACGTCATGCATCTGGTTGATGCTCCTCTGGCTACTTTGCCGCAGGACAAGGTGCGTCCGCCTAAATCTGCCCTTGATGAAATCATGAAGAGCTTGATGTAGTAGAACGCAGCGCTCCATATATAAGGAAGGGCGACGCTGCTGCGTCGCCCTTGCATTTAGAAATGAAAAAGATGAAAAGCTCGCTTTTGAAATTGCAGTCTTTGCTTACGGCCGCTCTCTGGCTTTTGAGTTTTTTGCCTTGCGGCGCTCAGGGCCGCTCGCCGATGATCATGCTTAATGAGCGCGGATCCATGCCTGAGCTTTATAAAGATAACGCGGCTGCGAAAATTAAATTGAGCGAGCTTAAAGAGCAAAAGCACATTTATGCGCTTGGACCACTTTCCAAACTGCGCGGCGAAATCCTCATACTTGATTCGGTGCCTTACGAATGTCGAGCCCACAAAGGCGAAGTGCAGCTTAAGTCCGATTGGAATGAGGAAGCCGCCTTTTTAGTCTGGTCGAAAGTGACTAAGTGGAAAAAGATTGCAGTGCCGCCTGCGGTGCTGAGCGTGGCTTTGCTGGAAACCTGGCTTGCTTCGATGACCGGCGGTGAGAATTTTCCTTTGCGTCATCAGTTCCCCTTCATTATTAAAGGCAAATTCGCTCATCTGGGCTGGCACATTGTTAGCGTTCAGGATGACGGCAAGCCTTTGACTCCGCAAAAGCATCGCGAGCAAAGATTTCACGGCATGGCAAAGGGTGTCAGTGCCGAGATTTTCGGATTTTATTCGCCTGATGATCAGGGAATTTTCATAGCAGCCGGTCGAAAAGTACACATGCATGCAAAAGTAGGTGACTATCTTGTCGCCCATGTCGAAGACTTCGAACCGAAACTGGACAGCTCCCTCACTCTCTTCGTCCCCGCCCGCTGAGCTTCCCCCCGGGAGCGCAGGCGTCCCGCCTGCTTCGAAAAGAGCTTATAAAAGCGGGCAAGATGCCCGCGCTCCCGGGGCGGGGTGCTTTAAGGAAATGTCTTTCTGCGTATGTCTTGCTGTGACTGCGTTTTAGCTTTGTGGGCGCATTGCTCGTGCTAGCTTGCGCAGTTGCTCTTGCTCGCTTCAGCGGTAATTATCCCCGGGCTCGCTTTCTAGAAAATCACAAGTAAGGATAGTTACCTCTGGAGGGGCTGATCGACACTACGGGAGAAAGAGAATGAGCGACTATGGATTAGACAGAAGCCGTGCCGATGATGTGAAAACACTGGCACATGCCCTCGAGCGTAACTTTGATCGAATTGACAGCAATCATGACGGCGGTCTGTCGAGAGATGAACTGAAAGATGCTGTGAAGTCCCCAAAACTCAGCACTGCAGACCGTGAGCTTGCCGATTTTGCAGTAAAACACTTTGAGGAACTGTCATCCTTATACAGGGGACTCAACAATCAGTGGGCTGAATCCAAGTTGCCTCAAATCAAAATTGAGGACAATAACGCACGCATCTCCAAGAATGACCTGAACATCATGCTCAAAGTCGCCGGAGATCCTAAAGCCGGAGATCCCTTTGTGCATGATCGCAAATTATTTGTAGGTGCAAACGCAGCTATCGATGCCACTTATGGAGCCTATGGCGGTGCCGCCGGAGGACCGCTTGGTGCCTTAGTCGGAGCTGGTGTCGGTGGGGCTGTCGGCTGGGGTGTATTTCGTCTTTCGCACCGACTCTATTATGGTTCTTCCGATACCTATTATCAAAGCAAGGCAAAGCTTTTGAATCAGGTAGATTTTTCCAAGCTGCCGCGCCATTAGCTGCTGGAGCGGCAAAGTCCTTGGGCTGCTGTTTTCGCCATAGACTCTAAGCTGAAGATTGGAGTCTATGGCGAAAAATCTTTCCTCAAGCTAAACCTTCAAGCTTATATAGTTTGATTGCATTGTCGTGCAAAACAAGTGCGCCGATTTCTTCTGCTTCCTTTTGTGTGACAAGACCTGAATTGATCATCTCGAATAGCGCATGACTGAGACCGCGCTTCCAGTTGAGAGCCCCAAACCAGTGGCTTTCAGGGCAACTGTGCCCGTCTGTTCCGGCAAGCAGTTTTGTTGATGGTGCGGTGGATAGAGCTTCATGAATAAGCATAGCGCTGGAAGGTGATGCCAGTGAGATTGATAGGGAGAGATCCATAAAAACATTGCTGTATAACGAGCACATGAAAGCAGCTTCGCGAACGTATGGATAACAATGCAGCAATACAAAGCGGGTTTTTGAATAACGCCGGTCTCTAAATAAGGGCTGCATCAGAGCCGGATTGCATTCCACAAGATCGGCATCATCATCGCCTATACCTGAGTGAATCTGCACAGGCAGCTCAGCTTGCCCTGCGTATTCGAAAGATTTGCGCAGCAGGAAGTGATAAAGAGGGCTTTTCTCAATGCGAAAAGTCTTTGTTTCGCCAAGAGATTTCTTGATTTTATCAAAGTCCCTCTCTGCTTCTTTTTCTGTAGGATCGAGAAGCGAAAGTCCTCCTCTGTAACCACAGATCGTTTTTAAAGCAACCGGCTTTCTTTTGCTGGAACTTAGCAAATGTTTTTTGTAATTGCTTAGAACTTCTTTGAAGGATTCGGCCGACAAAATGGAGCTTTCCATAATGGCTTCCATGCGTCGACAAAGGAAAATCGGTCTTCCTGAAATCTTGCTTAGCTGCTCAAGGTTCATGGCATGGCCGCTGTTATAGCCGTCGTCAATTACCAGTGCGCCAAGTGAAACATTGTCCCAGAGCATTTGCACAAACTGTGCACTGTCCTGTTTCATGCGAAATGCCAGGAATTCCTGCTCCGACTTCAGTCCGAAAATTCGAAGCAGATGATCGAGCATACTCATATAATGAACGGATTTGTTCACATGATCTTGCAGAATATTCAGGCAGCGGGACTCGCTGAAGCATTGCCGAAAGCCGATTTCATCAAGCACAGCAAGATCTTTCAAGATGCTGTGCGCATGATTGTCGATGATTACAAATTTTTCGATATCGAAGCTCATATTTAGAATTTCATGAGATGTGCTTTTATTTCATCTTCAGCACTAAGCTTGACGAAATGAGTGTCTTCCGAAGATTTTACTTTGAGGTAAACTCGGGAGAATTCTTCTCCCAGCACTTCCGAAATACAGGGATCCATGAGAAGTTTCTTGCAAGCTTCCCGAAGTGATGTAGGCAGGCGTTCGATCTTTTTCTCATTAGCTTCAGTGGTGCTGACTGAACTTGGATCTGCATCAACCGGCTCGGGCGGCTGAAGTGCGCGCTTAACTCCGTCCATGCCGGCCGCCATGATTCCTGCCAGTGCTAAATAGGGATTCGCGCTTGAATCAACGCATTTGATTTCAATATTTGCCGACTCGAGTTCGTGGTTCCAGTAAAGTGACGGCACTCTAACTGCTGCTTCACGATTTTCATAACCCCAGCAAGTGAATGCCGAACTCCAGGCTCGCGGTTTGAGGCGCCGGTAGGAATTGACGCTAGGACAAGTGAGCGCCACGAGTGCCGGCAGGTGTTTCAGTAGACCGGCGACAAAACATTTTCCCAGTGCGCTCAAGCCGTTGTCCGAATAGAAAAGATTGGTATTTGTTTCGATGTCCCAGGCCGAAATATGCAAGTGGCAGCCGTTGCCCGGCATCTCCACTCCCGGTTTTGGTGCCAGGCTGGCGATCAAACCCTGCGCCGTCGAGACGCCGCGCAAAGTTTCGCGGTAGAGAATCTGATTGTCGGCGGCTTCAAGCGCCGGGGCGTGCCTGATGCTCAGTTCATGCTGACCGTGACCGAGTTCGGGATAATATTGCTCTGTAATCAAGCCCTGCGCCGCAAGTGCTCGAACGAATGAATCAATGAAGCCTGCCGCTTTATTCATGCCGTCTGTTGAAAAACAGTTGCTGTTGTCTATTGGAATTATTGCCTCTCCTTCTTTTTTACCGAGAAAAAACTCCGGCTCGAAAGCGGCTTCAAATCTAATGCCTGCTTCTTCAAATGCGGCAATTTGTTTTTTGAGCACATTGCGTGGGCAGAGTGCCCAGGGGCTTTTGTCCAGCTCAATCATGTCGCAGAGCATTAGTGCCGAAGATGGAGCGTAGGGGATTTTTCGAAAAGTATTGAGGTCTGGAACTAAACGAATCTCACCAACAGCACCATATCCGGTGTCGGCCTGCATGTCGTCGATGAGATTCATTGCCATCATGCCCTTGACCAGGCCGATACCTGATTCGATGCGAGAGCGCAGTCCCTGAATGTAAGAAGCCTTTCCTCTAATTACACTGCTAGTGTCGCAATAAAGAAAGCGAACTAGTTGTATATCGTTTTGCTCGACAGTTTCAAGAATGCTTTCAATGTCCATTATTCAGCCTTTCGAATTAAGAGCTAATCCTGATTCATACCAAGTGTGAAATATATCGCGGCGCCAAACATTAATAGAGCCAAACCCATTGAAACCTTAGCTATTGACCACAATAGTGTATCTGCCCATTCAGGGATAAACGGCTGCACTACGCTGATCAGCAAGGGCATCAGAAAGAAGCTGCCTGCGGCTCCGACGATGGCGCTGACAAGAGTCCACTTTCTGAGCAGTGTGGCATCGGTGGTTTGCTCAAGATCTTCCAGTTTAGCCATATCGCCGCGGGCCCGCTCCGCCTCAATTTGCCTGAGACGTGTCGCCAGCAGTTTGAAATATTCCTCTTTGGAAAGATTTGCTTTCAACGATAGTCACCGCAAACAGCTTGCGCAATTGCCTTTGTCAAGTTCTTAATACCCGG
>JAIEPM010000652.1 GCA_019748395.1 Candidatus Obscuribacterales bacterium | reverse complement strand
TCGTATTAACGAACAAAAGCCCTTGTTGATTAGCTGGAATGTTACCGGCACTAAGTTTGATACTGCCGCCATTGCCTGATACGGAGCTTGCACCAACGAGAACTCCATTGTTGGAAACGGTCATGCTCAGTCCTGTGCTGATAGCCACTGAACCGCCGTTACCGGCTGGGTAGTATGACAGTACAACGGTAGCTCCGCCCCGCGCTGAGGCCTGTATGGATCCGGCTGTCGTGCCGACTTTCACCGGTGTGTTGTTTGGTCCGGTGGAAACTAGATTGATGGAACCGCCGTTGACTCCACCGTCGGCATTGAATACAAATGCCGAACCGGCCGGAGTGTTAATTGTCGTGCCTGTGACCGAAATGCTTCCACCGTCAGCCAGCCCGCTTCCCTGAACAGTGAGTGGTCCAGCGCCGAGGAAGTTGATAGCACCATTTGCACTGGTCAAAGTAATGGAACCGGCTTTTGACCCGAACGCACCGGAAGCATTCACGCTCAATGCAGCAGCAGCTCCCAGTGTTATCCCGCTTCCTGCACCGGTGTTGTTGATTGAGATGCTTCCACCGTTGCCCGCTACCGCTCCTGAATTTGCACTCAAGTTTCCGGCAATATTGTTTGTTCCGGCAACTCCATTGATGCTCAGAGGAAGTCCGGCGGAATTTGCAGTTATGCTGATGCTACCGCCGTTTCCAGCTGATGTCCCCGCGTTGGCTGCCAGACTTCCGTTAACCTGTAATGTCTGTCCGGAATTCAAAGTCAGAGAGCCGCCATTACCGCCGAGTCCAAGTGGTCCGAAGTTCAAGCCTGCGGGGTTGACTACCAGTGATAAGCCACTGACTGTTACCTGTCCACCATCTCCCACTTTGCTCTGAGCGGAGCCGCCCGTGGCTGAGAGATTTACTTGATTGGCTGCCGTACCTACAGTCAACGGACTGCCGGTAACGACGAAGCTGACACTGCCTCCTTTGCCGTTTGTAGAGCCGTTTGCACTCAAAGTGGTTCCGGCATTAACATAATTGACGTTCTGACCACTGACACTGACAGAGCCGCCATCACCTGCAAATCCGCTGCCGTTGGCCGTGAATAACGGTCCGTTCAGCAAGAGAAGCGCAGCAGAGCCAACGTTAACTGTCACAGAACCGCCTTTACCGTTAGTTCCTCCGGCATCTGCGGTGATATTACCGTTGATACCACTGTTGAGCGAACCTGTACCGATGAAGACTGTGCCTGCTTTCTGCGATGCAGTCACCGCCACCACGCCGCCGTCACCTGCACCGGCGCCGTTAGCCGAGATGCCCGTATTGGTCAAGATAGCGCCATCAGCTACGAGAGTGAGGTTCGCTCCTTTGCCGTTGCTTCCTAGCGGACCGGCATTGAAAGCCGTCATGTCTCTGATTGTGATGCCAGCTGCACTGGCTGCTTTCAGCGTGCCGCCATTCCCTTGCACCGAAGCGAGCGAGCCGCCGGTGGCAGTCATTGTGATATTAGCTCCGACTCCGCCGATATTTAGAATCTGCGCTTGGGTCGTCGATACATCGATCAGTCCGCCGTTACCATTACCGGCAGCATTGGCCGTCAGGTTAAGAACGCCCGGCACCGCTACTCCGACATAAGGAGCAACAAGCTTGATCGAACCGCCGTTGAAAGCACCACCGGTGCCGGCAGTTCCACTTGCGTTTGCATTGAATGTTGTATTGCCGCTGATCTGCAGGAAGCCTTTGCTTGAAATATCCAGTTGTCCGCCACTGCCGCCCGTGCTGCCTGGGCTGAACGATAGAGTTCCTGATACACCGTTATTAGCAGCTCCGGCGAAGATTGCAAACGGATTGACGCTGCCGGAGGCCAATGTGATACTTCCGCCGTCTCCAATGCCGATGCCGTTTGCGCTGAGACTGCCGCTTACGAATAAATTGTTGGCAGCTTTCAAACTCAGGCTGCCACCATCTCCATTTGTAAGGGAAGTGATGCCGAACAATAATGAAGTCGGAGCAACAGTCAAATTGCCCGCACTTTCCAGACTTATGCTTCCACCTTTCTGCCCGCCTGTGGCATCTATATTAAAGTTGCCGGCAGCATTTCCAATTACCATGTTGTAAGCACTGCTGCTTGTTTTGATCGTGACGCTGCCGCCCGAAGCGCCGGCTCCACCGATCGCGCTTATAGTTACAGGCGCTGAGGTACCTGCCGAAGTTACGATTGTTCCTGCTTTGATTGTTACCGGTCCACCGCTGAATGCGTAATAGTCGGTACCAGTGTCAAGAGTGTTGTTGCTTAGAGTCAGAGTACCGCCACCTGCATCGATAGTCAGCGCACCGCCTCCTGACACCGCAAATCCAGGTCCATTAGCACTTTCTGTTTTGGCACTTAAGTTAATGGAGGCATTTGGCGCCAAAACTATTCCGCCCGTTCCACTCTGCGTTATCGAGAAGTTTCCGGGCGATTGGCTGTTGCTGCCATGCATGTCGATGTTGCCGTTGATGCCGTTGCCGCCGGTGACAGTGCCGCCAATCACAAAAGGCGTAGCGCTGTTCACATTGATCGCGTAGGAAGTAACAGCATTAACAAGGTTGAGACCGCTCGTAATAAATAGACTGCCGCAGCATTGGCCTGCTTGACCAGTCACATTCAAAGTGATCAATGTACCTGTAGATCCGGGTCCGGCATTCGCTACCAGCGAAGTAGGATCGACTTGCATCCTCAACCCACTTGTAAGATTCAACTTTCCGGCGTTTCCACCTAAGGCCCCGCCATTAGCAGTGATGTTGAAAGATCCATTTCCACTGCCGGCAAATTGCAGGAATGAAGTGGAACCTTTCGCATTGATTGTGACATCACCGCCCTTACCGTCGGAACCATTGGTCACAATACTCAAATGCCCCAGCGATTCAATTCCAAGCGCCGAAAGAGTGACATTGCCGCCAGGTGTCCGTCCAGCCTGCCCACCGACGCTGCCGGCGCCTGATGTGTTCAAAGTTCCGGTACTGGAGAAACTGATCGAGCCGGAGTCTGCAGTCAAGCTCACGGCACCACCAGCACCTTGAGTCACTCCATGAATTCTTTGGTTAGGATCGAAAACAATTCCGCCAAAACCATCATTCTTGATCGTCAGAGATCCTTCGTTTCCTGAAACCGTACCACCGGCATTCTTAATGGTTCCGGTAACTCCATTGAGAAGGGCACCGGCAGCCACAGTGAAGGGATTGAGGCTATTGGAATTCAAAGTAATGTTGCCACCGCTTGCATCCAGCATTCCTGCGGTTCCGCTTCCGCCTGAGGCGTCGATATTCCCGTTAACAAGAACATTCGTGCCGCTCAAGGTTACAGCTCCACCTTTACCCGTGCCCCTGCCGGTTGCATCAAGATTGCCGTTCACAACTACATCGCCAGCGGCTTTGGTACCAGCGCTGAAGTTATAGGTGGCACCACCACCGTTTGTTCCTTGAGGGCTTACACTGAGAGCAGCGGAATTGACTGTGATATTAGAACCGGCGGTCAAATTTACTTTGCCGCCGTCACCGCTTGTGGCGCCACCGTATGCGGTGACCTCTATTTGACCGGCAGCTGATCCTATATTGATACTGCTGTCGGGCGCCGTCAGATTAATGGTTGTTGTACCGCCATTGCCGTCGGTACTCGCATTAGCGTTTATGGTCAGACTTGAGGCTCCGACCAGGACTAAGTTCATTGCATTGAGGGTAAAGTTTCCACCGCCGAAGCTACCCGCTCCACCGGCATTTAGGTTGAGTACTGAACTTGGCACAACACTGAGAGAAACAAGTCCATGCGTAGCTGTCAGGCTCACATTGCCGCCACTACCGAGGGTCGATGTCACAGTGATATCGTTCAAATTGTTTAGTATCGAAATTCCACCAGGATTAGTGATACTCAAGCTGCCGCCCGCCGCACCGCCTGCCATCACGGTTCCAAACACACCCATAGCCGGTTGGACCGCGCTGTTGATCGCAAATACAGATGTCGATCCGGCAGTTAGACTGATGCTTCCGCCGTTGCCTGTTGTCTGCCCGTTGGCGCTAAGATTGCCCAAGACCAACATATCGTTGGTGGAACTCAATGTGATGTTTCCGGCGCTACTGCTTGCTCCCACGCCATTGGCAATAATACTGCCATTGATGGTCAAAGTTCCCGGTATCAAGGTGCCGGCTCTAAAAGTATAGTTGCCGCCTGCCCCGACGCCTGCTACAGGCTGTGCAAGAGCATTCGCCATGTCCACCACCAGATCACCCGAGGTCGATACATTGAGAGTACCACCGGCTCCACCGGACGGACCGCTAACCGCCGAAAGGTTCAGAAGCCCGTTACCCCCACCTATGCGCATAGAACCGGTGAAGCCTGTCTGCGTGATACTGATTGACCCGCCGCCGCCGCTGCCCGTGCCGTTAGCCGAGATCGCCAGATTTCCACCGGGAAGATTTATTCTTTGTGCTGAGACCGTAAATGAGCCACCGGCATTGTTGCCTGCCCCACCGGCGTTCAAATTATAGCTGGCATTACCTGCAACATTTGCCAGGTTGACCGCGCCGTTTGCAGCAGTAAGTGTCAGTTTGCCGCCCGCGCCATTGCTTGCTACAAGCGAGATTCTACCGCTGTTGTTGTTAACCTCGATTCCGCCGCTACCATCATTGTTGACCACGACGGTTCCGGCACTGCCACCGGTAGCTCCACCATTGGCAGTTATGGCAGCCGAACCGGCACTCAGAACACCGTTAGTGCCTCCCAACAACAGAAAAGTGTTGGTGCTGTTGCTACTTAGACGCACCGTACCGCCGCTGCCGGTACCGACACCGTTGGCGGTGATGCCTGAGGCAGCGTTCAAGGCATTTACCAGCAAGTTGCCTTGGTTGCCGCCAGTGCCCGCGCTGAAATCGTAAGTCGCACCATTGCCGTTGCCGCCTGCGCCGGCAGAAGCATCGACATTGGCCATAGCAACTGTCAGGTCACCGGCGCTCTTCAGAACAACTGTACCGCCCGAACCGCTTGCACCGCCGATAGCACTGATATTGAAACCACCACCGAAGTTGCCGTTGACACCAGGTCCGGTAGAAGTGAAGCTCACAGAACCGCCAGACCCAGTCCCTGCGCCGTTAGCAGTGACGCTGAAGGTTGTTCCGGTCAACTTTGCGTATGTGGCCGAGAATGTACCTCCTGCTCCATTGCCGGCAGCACCGGCGTTCAAATTGTAAGGGTTTAATGCGGCATTCAAGAAGCCTCCATTTGGAACGCTAATCGAGATATTGCCGCCATTACCGCTAGTTCCGGCATTGGCAGTGACAGACAAAGGGTTCGAGATCAGAAGTGTCGATGGACCGCTGGCAGCGAGTGAGATTGTGCCGCCACTGCCTGCACCGTCTCCGTTGGCACTTAGTCCGGTATTCATCGAGAGACCGGCAGCGCTGTTGATGGTGATAGATCCACCGTTACCGCCACCACCGGCGGCGGCATTGGCGCTGATCGTTCCCTGAACTCCATTCGTCACAGGTCCTGCTTGCAATGTGACATCTGCTGTCGCACCGGAATTGATCGTGACGGTGCCGCCGTTACCGCTGCCGGTGCCGTCAACATTGATATTTCCGTTTACCTGCAAATTGGAGAGAACTCCAGTCGTGCTCAAGCTGAGCGTGCCGCCTTTGCCGCTTGTTCCTGGTGTGAAATTTATCTTGGTCGGATCAACCGTCAATGCTCCTGCAGAGCTGATGCTGACCGAACCGGCATCACCATTGGTGGCAGCAGCGCTGCTCACGTTGACGGCAAGTTCACCACTATTGCCCCCAACAGTAACCGCGTTGCCTGCCCCCGTCGAGTTGATCGAAACCGAGCCGCCTTTACCTGATCCGGTGCCATTGGCATTAAGTTGGAAGTTTCCAACCGAAACGATGCGCGCAGCAGTGAGCGAGATAGTCCCTGCATCGCTGCCTCCTGGATTGCCGGCAACACCCAAGGCTCCGCCCGCGGAGTTCAAGGTCAGAACTCCTGTGCCTGCATTCAAGGTGATACCACCGGTAACTGAGCCGACAGCACCACCATTAGCAACATTCAAGTTGCCTGCGTTGTTCACTTGAATGCCGCCTGTACCGGTGTTATTTATGCTTATCGAGCCTTGATTCGCGGCAGTAGAAGAACTTGTCACAATGGTGCCAACAATGCCGTTTGTCCCCGTAACAGTTCCTATTTGAAAGGGAGTGGCACTCTTCACGTTTATGTTCACATTTCCGGAAGGAACAAGCGCGTTGCTGTTTGTTGTTGAAATAGCAGGTATGCCGACGAAACTATTCAGGTATTCATTGCCTGCCGTTATGTTTACTCCGCCTGCACCTAAGGCGCGGCCTGTTTGAACAATGGACATCTCTTTGACTGCGCCGACGGTTATGGCGCTGTTCGCAAGAAGAGTACCGTCAGTTGCCGTACCGGGCAGGGGCGGTGAAGCTGATGCCGTCTGAAAAATATTGCCGCTGAATCCGATACACGGCTGGCAAGCAGCCAAAACTGGATTCGACGAACTCAGTGTGGGGTGTGCCGTCGCGATAGTCACTACACCGCTGCCTGCAGCGCCACCAAAGCCGTTGGCGAAAACATCACCTACGGTCAAAGAGACCCGTCCGTTGACATTGCCCGGGTCGGCATCTGCGATGATCGTTATATTGCCGGCCGGATTAGACCCTGAAGTCGATGCAACTTGAGCTGAGCCCATGCTGATGGTGCCTGCATTGGTCTGCCCGCCTAAAGCAATGATGGCGACATCGCCACCGGCTCCTACTGCATTACCCGACGTAAGCACACTAGTGCCGAGAGAGATATTGCCGCCGCCACAACCTCCGCAATCTTTGACGATAAAATTCCCGCCGACGTTGGCTGCAGCGCCGCCCGCGATGATGTAGAGGCTGCCTCCTCCTGTCTGGATCAGACTGCTAGCACTGGTGATGTTATTTCGAGCATATAGAACCAGTGGATTTCCGCTAGTGTTGATGCTGCCGGAGATAGTTAGATCGCCGAGCAGGTTGCCGACAATCGGGTCACCGCTCACGCTCAAGGAGCCTATGTTCAGGTTCTGGGATGTGCTGGTCAAACCAAGCGAGCCGGCAGAAGCATTGACCAGACCGGTCACATTGCCGAGTTCCGCACTGACAGCACCTGTGCCGTTAAAAATGTTGAGCTCTTTTGATAGCCAGTCGCCATCCTTCAAATCAAGAGTTTTCTTGTCTGAGAACAGAATATCCCTGACGTTTATCTGGCCGCTCAAAGCCTGAATTGTCCCGCCAAGGTTGTTGACCAGCAAGTTGTTGAGCGACGCAATATTCACATTTCCCGTGATTGCCGACATGGTGCCGGAGTTCAATATATTGCCGAGCTGTGAATTCAAATTCAAATTGCCCATGGCTTGCATCAAAGGACTCAATCCTGATACGCCAGCCGGCAACTGGTTGATGATTGATCCACCGGCATTGATGTTCAAATTGGCAGCACTACTGATGGTGCCTGCGTTCACCACATCATGCAGAACGTTCAAAGTAAGGCTCAGATTGTTAATGGCACCGGTGATCCCGGTCAATCCGCCCGCCGGCAACACCGTTGTGAGAAGCGCTCCCTGATTGTTGTATATGTTGGATGCATTAATCACAGCGTTGTTAACTGCCGGATTATTTGATACAGCGTAAATATTGCCGGAGTTGGTCAGGTTATTGAGATTCAGCTGAGTGCCAGTGACGCCGAAATTGCTGACCGCAGTCACACCGGTAGGCACGTTCAAATTACCGACATTGGATGTCCAGGCACCGCTCAGGTTAATCGTACCGCCGACGGCATTGCCTTGATTGCCGAGAACGAGACTCTGATGCCCGGTGTGGATAACCTGCATGTAGGCTGCGTACTGGGCAGGCGTAAGAACAGAACCAGGTCCGACGGAGACAGTCGAATTACCCACCGAAATATCGGCGGTTCCCCCGGTCGGTTTCACTGTCACACTTGCAGTGGTGGAGCTCAAATCAACATTGGCTTGCTGCGCATATCCCATTAAAGGAACCGTCGTTTGTGCGAGGAAAATTAAGGACAATGCGCTAGTCAGACGACGTACTTTTGATTTGTTCTTAGCCACGGATTTGCATCTCCCATCAATATTGATGTGTTTCATCGAACCAGTTAACGTCGGCATCTTGTTAAGAACAAGAGCGACTATTGCATAAGCCGCTTGATATCCCTCATCTTGAGATCTACCGGATAGCAAATGACTATGATTCGCGAAAGATTAATCCAAAATAGTCTTCATTTCAATGCAGACACTAGTCAACGTCGAATATGAAGAACGACACCCAGAAGCTCTCCCCACATAAACAAAACAGAACATCCTTAATATCAAATGATAGATTTCTTAGCGAAACGCAGGAACATTTAACCCGCACTCCCAGGCGATCGCGCCTTGTCAACCCATCCAAGCACCTTAAAATATAGTTGCAGGGACAACCACTGCCCACTGCGATAGACTAGCCGGTACCACTCAATGGCACCAGGCTGAATGTGGCTAGAGTCCGGTGATCGCATTCTCAAAATGGGCACTTGCTTGATGCACGTCACCACCTCTCGTGGCTCCTACCAACAAGTCGCAAACAGCAGCTCGCTTCAATGAAGCAGACAAAAACTTAGCAAGGACGATTTATGAACTTGCCGGAAAACTCCAAGGCTGAGATCATTCCGGCAGGAACAGTGATTGCCAAAAACTACGAAATCAAAGGTGTCATAAGAAGCACTTTGAATTCATGCGTTTATGCAGCTCGACACCTGACGATGAGCACGGATGTCGCCCTCAAAGTTTTGAACGGTCGAGACTTAATCAGCGACGAGAAAAGAATTCTTCGATTTCAACAGGAATCTAAAGCACTAGCCGGACTGAAGCATCCAAACATAGTAAAAGCGCTCAGCAGCGGTTTTCTAGATGACGGCAGACCGTTTCTTGTAATGGAATTGATCAAAGGGGAAAGCCTGAGAGACTTTTTGAACAGAGAAGGGCGCTGTTCTCTTCTGCTTTTCAAAGAGATTTTTTCGCAAGTACTTTCCGGGCTGGAGTTCGCTCACCAAGCCAAAATAATTCACCGTGATATTAAACCCGAAAATATCCTTCTGGAAAAGAGCATTGACAATCAACTTACTGCCAAGCTGAGTGATTTCGGCATAGCTAAAAACCTTGAAGCCGAAGCGACTGAGCAGAGCCTCACTGCTACAAATGAAATCATCGGCAGCCCGGCTTACATGAGTCCAGAACAGTGCGAGAAAAAGGCGCTGAATGAAAGCAGCGATATTTACAGTCTCGGTTGCGTCATGTATGAATCACTTTACGGCCGAGCACCACACATTTCAGACAGTCCCACAGGACTGATGTACAAACATTTGCACGAAGAGGCATCGCTTCCCTCTGGGCATGAGCAAATCCCAAGCTCATATAGGACTTTGATTCATCGATGCTTAAAAAAAGATCCAAAGCAAAGATGGGAAAGCTGCGAAGCGCTGCGCGCTGAGCTGGAAAACCTTGAGCTTAGAACGAGAGCTCCCCGAAAGAAACTCGTCGGAATTCTCTTAGCCGTTTTAATTCCGCTTTTGATCATTCCAGCTTTCATGCTTATTCGAGCAGCACAGCAAGCGACACACAAACCCAAGCCGATACCAAAGAAATCAAAGATCGTAAAAACTTTCAACGGCTACCTGTTTTTACCAATGGAAGAACGCTTCGAGAATCTATTTGCGAGCCTGAATGCGCGAAATACGGACGATTCATTGAAGATGCTCAGCCTCCTGGAAAGAGCCGATGATTTGAAAGATAAGTCACAGGTCGAGAATTGTTATGCCTTCCTCTATCTTTCGTTGCATGACTATCAAAACGCACTAAAACACGCAAGAATAGCCAAAACTTTAGCGCTTAAGTATAAGCCTCCACGAGCTGGCAAGAAATTCTTTCGCGCTTATGACGATCCCTGCTTAAAAGAACTAGACTGTTTAATTGCTCTCAAAAGACTGCCGGAAGCGAAAAATCTTCTAGAAGAACAAGAAACCCACAGAAAAGATGCAGACTCGCCCGCAGAACTATATGGCTTATATCAACTAAAAAGTAAGTACCTGATTGAATCGGGCAAGTACGAGGAATCAGCAAAGTTTTGCTCAGGCATACTCAAGATGGAGAGCCTGGATCCAAACCTCAGAATGCTCCTTCAAATAGAGCTCCTGAAATGCTTCGCACTTATTGGAGATCAAAAGCGACTTGATCAAGCCACCGGAGAACTTGAATCAAGCTTTAGGTCTTACGAACGGGAACTAAGCGCGGACGCAAAGTCAACGATAGTCGTGCTGGCAGTAGAACCCTTTTTACTGGCGAGGAATTTGGAAAAGTCCCAGCAATACATGAGAATCGCTGCAGATCGCCAGGCGCATATTGGAAAAACCACTAGAACGCATTCGGTCTTGCACATCGAATTTCAAGCCATCATTTACTTGCTTCAAGGCAAACTAAAACACGCTGAGCAAAAGTTTCTTGACTGTCTCGCTCTTAAAGCGGAAGCACAGGATAAAGAGGTGCTTTCAGATTATCTAAACCTTGCATATATCGGCTTCAAAACTTCAAATTCTCAGCTTGCAGATCATTATCTTGAGGAAGCCCTTATGCTCGATGATGAAAAGTGGTCTTCCTGCAGCGCAAGTACGCAGCTTCCTGAACTGGAAATTTTTCTGGCTGAAAAACTGAAACACGGTACTAATTTCAGCGGAGCAAGGAGATGTTTGAAACAGGCATTATCGCTTCCGCAGATCACTGAGGCTCAAAAGCAAGAAGCAAAAACTCTTTTGAACAGCCTGCCCTAGCCATCCCTTTGAATTTCGTATCTCAATTCAACAAAGACAGCGCCGTAAGCATGAAAAGACTCCTGAATCAGTCACTTGCGATTATCTAATCCTTTTGAACGATGAAAGCATGACCCTGCGACGGATGAAAAGCTGTCAAATATATGGGAAAACCTAGTTACTATTCAAGAAAGAGCATATTATGAGAATCCTTGTGTGCATCGACGCATCGCCCCATTCCAGGTCTGCGCTGCAAGCTCTGCAACTCAGACGGCACAGTGAGAATTCAGTGCTCAAACTAATTACGGCTGTCGAATCTGCTGAAAGTCACTTTTTCCATCTAGGTCCGAAACAATCAAGCGCAATTCTTGAAGAAAATCGACAGTCAGCATCGCAGCTCCTGAATGAAGCAGCGGAGCATTTGAATAAAACGAACGATTTCAAACGTATTGAACTTGAAATCGTGCATGGTCATCCTAAATCGGCTCTGCTGGAAGCGGCTGAAAAATGGCAAGCGAACTTAATTGTTACAGGCGCCCGTAGCGCACGACAGGGAGATCCGCTTTCTATGGGAAGTGTATCTCAGACAGTGCTGGAACATTCATTGTGCCCGGTTCTTGTAGCCAGACAAATCGCAGAGGAATCTCAGCCTCATATAAACATACTTTTGCCGATGGACCACTCAGCTTACTCCGCGGCAGCGGCAGAATGGGCGTTGCAGCAACACTGGTCAAAGCAAGTGAGAATCTATATCATCTCTGTGCTGCCTGCAATCACTCACTCTTACACTGTCGAAGATAATGTTGAGAAGGCTGCAAAATATCTCCATGAATACGAAGAACTCCAGCGAGCGACACTGAAGCGGCTTAACTCCTGGCGCGACAAATTCAATGCAAGATTCGGCACAGGCAGCGCGAAATGCGAGTTGCTCTACGGCGAAGCCCGCAACGTGATTCTTGCGGCATCAATTGCCTTACCTGCACATTTGATCATCATGGGTTCCCATGGTCACACTGGAATTACCCGATTTTTGCTCGGCAGTGTATCCCGAGCGGTTTCACTTAAAGCGGAATGTTGTGTTGAAGTTATCCGACCTCATGGTAGATAAGCAAACCTAGAACTCAAAGGCTAAACACTTCAATAGTTTCAAGATTAATTATTGCCGTCTAAGCTGACCAAAAGACCCTCATGAACACGACTTCTTGACTACGCACGGGCGCTAACCCTATATAGCTACTGCAGCCATTACTTACCAAATCTAAAAGAAACGAGAATTCGCCATCCTCTCATGCTTCAAGACACCCCGCAGAGGTTGTCACACCCCTCTTCAGAGTAAGAGAAAATCACTCTCAATGCCTGCTAGAGTCGGCATCCAGCCAAAAGTAAGAAAGGAGTAAGAAAAGAGCTAATGAGCAAGACATCCCGAACAGCAGTTTCAGAAAAAACAGATTTGAGCGCGGCCGAAACCAGTGTCGCCGACCTAAAGGCCCTTCTGGACGGCGCCGTCAACACGGCAATCTACGCTCTGGACTTGAACGGCATCATTAAAGGATGGAATACCGGCGCCGAGAAGATATTCGGTTATAAAGCAGACGAAATTATCGGCACGGATTTCAGACAGTTCTATCCGAAAGAACTTTTGGATAAAGGTTATGTAGAAAGGGAAATTCAAGAAACGATAAAGAAGGGCACCATTACCGGTGAAGGATGGCGCATTGCCAAAGGCGGCAGACTATTTTATGGACGTGTTGTGCTAACTGCGCAAAAAAATTCAGATGGCGAAGTAATAGCCCTGGTTAAGACTGTAACGGACGAAACCGAACGCAAACTCCTGGAAGACAACACTAACGCCCTACTGAACGGTGCTGTCAACACAGCCATTTACGGCATAGACTTGAAAGGAATTATCAAAGGCTGGAACTCAGGTGCTGAGAAAATATTCGGCTATAAAGCAGACGAAGTCATTGGCACTGATTTCAGACAGTTCTATCCAAAGGAGCTTTTGGATAAGGGTTTTGTAGACTGGGAAATCAAAGAAACCATCGAGAAAGGAACGATCACCGGCGAGGGCTGGCGTATCGCAAAAGGCGGCCGACTATTTTATGGAAGCGTTGTACTCACGGCCCAAAGGAATGATGCAGGCGAAGTGATCGCTCTGGTCAAAACAGTCACAGACCAGACTGAACGCAAGAAACTGGAAGACAATACAAATGCGCTGCTCAATGGTGCAGTTAACACTGCCATTTATGGTGTCGATTTAAAAGGCGTGATCAAGGGCTGGAATTCAGGCGCTGAAAAAATATTCGGCTACAGAGCCGATGAGGTTATTGGCACGAATTTCAGACAGTTCTATCCAAAAGAGCTTCTGGATAAGGGTTATGTAGACTGGGAAATCCAGGAAACGATCAGCAAAGGCACGATCACCGGTGAAGGCTGGCGTATCGCAAAAGGCGGCAGGCTATTCTACGGAAGCGTCGTTCTTACTGCCCAAAAGAATGAAGCCGGTGAAGTAATCGGACTTATCAAAACAGTTACCGATGAAACCGAAAGGCAAAGGCTAAAAGAAAAGGCTGAAGAGCAGCGCAAGGAACTGCTCAATGTTGTAAGCGTGCTTACAACCAGTACTAGTCAGCTTGCCAGTACATCCGTGGAATTGACTGCAGCAACAGAACAGTCAGTGGCGGCTCTCTCTCAAACTACAGCGACCTCTCAGGAGGTCATGCAAACAGCAGATCAAATGAGCGAGAAAGCAAAGGGTGTTTCGAGCGAAGCAAAAAATGTCGTAGAA
>JAIEPM010000247.1 GCA_019748395.1 Candidatus Obscuribacterales bacterium | reverse complement strand
GTGCATCGCGAGCGGAAGCAACCAACCAGTTGATACAACCGGGAGTTGCCAGGCCGCCGGTGACACCGGCACCGCCCCAGAGCACTCTCTTCATGGCGTCTTGAGTACCTGCAGCCATGTGCATGAAGCCCATGATCATGGTTGGTCCACCCCAGGCGATACCGAGGATTTCCATACCATTGGCGATTATGTTCAACAAAGCTTCCAGGTTAGCCAGGTTATTAACGCGAACCGTGCCTGCAGTGTTGACACCCTGAATCACAGTGGCATCAGAGCCCTGCGGTCCGATCGTACCGTTGGTAGCGCCCTGCAACATCGGCGATGCAGCTGAACCACCTTGCTGAGTTTGAGAACCCGTATAATTGCCCGTGTTCTGAT
Source organism: Candidatus Obscuribacterales bacterium (assembly GCA_019748395.1). Classification (GTDB taxonomy): domain Bacteria; phylum Cyanobacteriota; class Vampirovibrionia; order Obscuribacterales; family Obscuribacteraceae; genus JAIEPM01. The sequence goes on along the minus strand of JAIEPM010000247.1, from coordinate 13,055 downwards.
TCTGCATGCCGGTGGCGGCTGTTGAATCGAATGCGTCCTGGGCGAAAGCCGGGGCAGCACAAGCAGCAACGATTCCTACTGATAAAGCAGCGCGTGAGAGTACCGAGATACGCATGCGAACCTCCTGGGGGTTTTTCATAGGGTTTACTTAGTAAGAAGCGCGTTGAAGCTGCAAAAGCAACTGCGACGACTAGAATAAGCTCAAACAGAGGCGAAGTCAAGCACAAAAATGTAGTATGCAATACATTTTTGCCCTTTTCCACTTGAGTTGTTGGATTTGACTTGCAGGTCATTAGAATACAGTGCTTGAAAACACAATAAATTCAGCCTCATGTCATCATCCTCGGGCACCCCAAAATTCGACATTTCAAAGCAAGCACAGCAAAATGAATTCAGCTATACAAGAGAATCCCGCAGTGGTCAATTTTCATGACCCGGCAAAAGGGCTTTATTCAATCCACCAAACATATTGCCGGAAGATTCGAGATGCTTTCCTTTTGCAATACTCTCTCTAGTCTTTTCATATTCAAGCAAAAGTTTAACAACGTCCCTGAAAGCCTCGATGCTGTCTTCGGTCCTTTTCTCGCCTTCAGCAATGCGTTCGTCTTTATTTGCCTCCCCGGACTGCGATTTCTCACCTTTAACCATATTTATTCCTTGATTGAATGAATCCCTGCCGGTCCTCGATTGATCTACAAATGTTTGATTGCCCTCGACAATATTCACCGAATCATTTTTTTTATCCCGCCCAACATTAGACTGATCCACAAACAACTGATCTCCCTTCACAATATTTACTCCGCTTTTCGAGAAATCTCGTCCTGTCCTTGATTGATCAACAACTGTTTGATCTCCATCAACGATGTTTACTGAATCAGCCTTTCTGTCCTGATTTACCGTCGACTGATCTACTACGGACTGTTTAGTCCTGAAGAAATTGATACCCGCATTGCTCGAATCTTTTCCTGAAATACCATCGCCAACGATTCTTAATTTGCTCTTGAGCAAATCAGTATTCAATTCATTTTCAGCTCGAGAGCTCCCAACACTCATCAGCTCAGCACTAAGGCTAGCCCAAGCGTCCACGTCATCTTCAACACGCTCTTTTTTATCCGTGTTTACATTATCCATCTGCATAACAATTACTCCGTTGCTCTAAGAAGCGCTCAGCTTTCCCATCCGCATATCGCTTTTTGCTTGCCGAAAGCTGATGTTCCGAAAATTACTAAAGAAATGTCCTTGCTTTGTGACAGAAATCAAAACAGTGCAAAAAAGAAAACGAAATTCTTGAAAGCAGACAACAAATTCAATACACACAGTTAACAGAGAGCCCTCATTCTAGTAATGTTCGAAGCTTTCCGAATCAGGGAATGGACCAATGAGCCCAGTGGTCTTAAAGCCATACTTTGCCCTCTGCTTACTCCTGCTCCTTAACGCATGTCCGTGCGCCATGGGGTACGAGATGGACTACTTGCCTATTCCGGATCGCGTTCTGAGTCACAGACTCAGACAGATTCCCCTGAACGACGCTCTTGAGCCGGGACAATCTCTCAAACGAGGCAAAACGCAAATAGAATTTTCAAAAAACAGGATCTTGAGTTTGCACGGTTCCGACAAGAGCTCGCATCAATGGTCATTTGTGCAGAAGGTGCCTGGCTCCGTCCTGTCTATCTATGCTGCCGATCTCGACTGCAACTCATTTGAAGACCTGATAATATTGCTGACAAATGAGCACGGCACAAACGCCTCAAAAACACGCAGCTTGCTTATACTCATGTTCGAAAAAAACGGCCGACCATTTCCCTGGCTCATCGACGGCTGCTTTCAAGCAGACAAATGGGGACTGAAAGATTTCATCGATCTCAACAAAGACGGCAAGGCAGAACTCATCCACCAGAGCCTCGATAGCGGCTACTGGATCACATCAATCTACGAAGCAAATCAAACACGATTCAAACAGCTGAAGAACTACGACGGACTTGCACTGCCTCTTTTCACAAAGTTCACTTACAGATGCAACAGGCAGTCGTCAATTCCGCCCGCAAACAAGATTCCCAAAGCAGCGAACCATTCCAACGATCTCGGTCTTTTCCCAAGAAAGCCGGCGGTCCTGATCAAAGATTTAGCCTGGCGAAAGTCGACGCAATACTCGCAACCTCTTTTGACTTTCTCCGATTCAAAGCTCTTCAACCCGCAAGTCGAGGATGGGAAGCTGCTCCTTCTCATAGACGAACCGACAGAACGTCGAATATCGGTAATTACAGCAGTCGACACAAGTCGGAAGCTACTTCAAGAGATGCTTGAAAGAAAACTCAAGCTCACAATCAACTCAAAAAGCATGATTTATGCCGCTGCAAATACAAACCTGCCGCAGCACACGCAGCAATCCAGTAAAAGAACCGAACTCATTGAAACAGCGTTTCTCAAGCTCGAGAATGAACTCCCTTGATCATATTCAAGAGCGTCAAGATTAATCTTTGCAGGAAGCGATAAGCAAGCAGCTTCAAATGTCCAGCACCACAGCTCACAAAATCCACTTAACCGGCCCTGGCGCTGCGGACTGCCGCATTGCCTGTGATCAGAGTCAGCTGTCGCGCGCCGGGCTGCCCCGTCTGGAACAGAGGCCATGCGTTCATTCTTGGGCTGAATCCATAGATTGCCCCCCTGTAGCTGCCTATTCCGTAACAGGAAGCCCTTCCGTCTGTTACACCTTGCACAAATTTAAGTCTTTCAAGGGCTCCTGGCGTCGTTCTGAGGGCTTCCACAACACAGGAATCAACCATGAAGTTCCTGGGACCTCTCATCAGGTATATGTTTGATTCAGCCAGGTTAAAGGAACTCAGAGAACTGCGAATTTGTGATGGGGAAACAGCACAGTCAAGGTGAGCCAGGTAGTGCAGGCCGGTCTTCTCGTTTTGAACAACGAGTCCACCGCAAGTTGCAAGCCCGCGTGTAGCAAGCGGGATTTCGGTCGGAGCAATTGCGTAAGTAGCCTGACCCACTCCAAAGCCTCTAACTTTGCCCGGCGAGAAACTCAGCTTGCGGACAGTCTCGGTCTCTAGAAATCCGGCCCCATGCAGCGCAGGCATAGCTTCAATCTCCGCAATCGCTGCCGGCAACGGAGTCAGCACCTGTGGACGGAAAGCAGCAAGACGCACTTGTGACTGTTCTGCCAGAGCAGCGACCTGAGATTGCGAATATGGAGAGCGCAGCCGTTTGACACCGTAGTAAGCCGTACCGATAGCCAGTGCGGTCAAAAGAGTGGATTCAAGAGGGTGTTCGACTGCCTTCCTTCCAAGAGACTTTCCCTCTGTCCAGAGTTCCTCAACACAGTGACTGATACTGTTCTCGTTATTGCGGCTTGCTTTAACGAGTTCCGAGCATTTTAGTGAAGTCAATTCAGTCATTGAAATAAAGAGCTTGGGGCACTCGAATCCTTTTTTGGATTTTAGAAACCGATTATTCCATCGCTTGGACTGTTTGGGAATGGGACTTCCCCCCTGCCGTAGTCCAGGCAGAGAGCATCACGCCCTCTATGAGTGTCGTCCCTCGGGAGAGGGTACAAATCAGTAGCAAGATTTTAGAGACTGATAAGAGGATTTTTGAATCATGGAACTGCTGGGACAGATCTTAAGCGCGCTAGGCATCATTGCCTTGCTCGGCTTCCTGTTCTTCATTGTCGTTGTTTTCCGGGTAATAAAGAAAGCCGGAGGACTCGGGGCCATAAGAATCGGTTCGGCAACTAGAATTCATTTGCAAAATTGTGAGAATCCCGGCTGGAAGGACAAAGAACAGATAGAACTTCATTCAAAAGAAATGCTTGAGCTGGGTTTGAAGGATCTTGGCGCTTTCAGCATTGATGAAATGCCGACCGTAAAATTGAAGGCGTTCATGAATGGAACTGAGGGTCTGTTTGGAATCATATACGAAGTTCAGGGGATGGGAATATGGCTTGATCTTGTGTCCTATTTCGAAAACGGCGATAGCATCACAGCTACGTCATCGAGAAAGGGCGAGCCCTTGAAACAAAGGCCCGGTCACGACAAAGTCCGAGAAGCATCAGCCGGACCCAAAGCTTTGTATAAGCTTCTGACAGAAAAGGAAAAGACTCAGACAAGGCTGAAGCTTGAAGAATCGAAAGAAGAATTCAAAAGAGTATTTGAGAAAGCTTATGCTGACGAAATCGACTGGCGTAACAGCCTTGGCGGTCCTGACGAAGAAGAAATGCGCGGCATAGCCAGAGCATCCGGAGAAGTTCACAGCGACGAAGTCTATGCCAGAGCACTGGAAATTCAAAGGGCAAAAGCCTGTGCCGGACTCTCAATTGCTTTATCTGAAAACTACAGAAAGAAGCATTCAATTACTGATGATCGCTGGGGCGAATTAGAACAAAAAACCATTTTTGTTCACGATAAACTGCCTGCTGACTTATGCCTGCAAGAACTGCGAAATCTGGCCTCAGAACTAAGCACGGAGCAAGAGGAAATTTTGAAAAATAGAAATCCCAGAGAAGCTTTTCAAATTTTAGAAGCACAGCTGCATGGAAAGCTCAGAAAAATTGACAATCTGGAACAACCATTGGCCACTGATGTATATGAAATAAGCGGCTCTGAAAAATAAGGCGGACGAGATTTTTTTTGCAGAGCATAGTCCCCAAAACCAAGGCATGCAAAGAGTTCGCAGATAAGAAGCGATTAAAATCGGGACCCTTTTCAGCAAATACAACGTCCTCCTTTTCTGAATTCGTATGGAATTCTTACAGCTATAAGGAGACCACTATGAAAAGTCTTTTGATTCTGGCAATCTGCTCATTCCTGTTATTAGGCTCCAGCACTGCCGCATTCGCGAAGCACCGGGGCTGGGGCAACGGCAACGGCTACTACGGCAATAACGGCTGGCGACAATTCCGCTGCGGCAACAACGGTTGGCGAGGTCATCGAGACTTCGACGATTGTCGTTGGAATCGCGGACGAGGCAACTGGAACAGCTACAACCCGGGTTGGGGCTGGGGACGAGGATACGGAAACAACTTCAATTACTGGTACTGAAACCCAGTCAATTAGAGCAGAAGAAAGACCGATCCCTGAAAGATGGCTGAACTGAAACTTCAGCTATCTTTCTTTGCAAAACATTGAATGGCCACCAGAAAGAAAGGGAAGGATATACCTATAGAATCTATACCACAAATGCTGAAAACCTTGTTTGCAAGTGGGGTCTTAATGGAAAAAAAGATATTACTGATTGACGACGATCCGCAATTCAGATCACTTACCAACACGGTTCTCAAAGAAAAGGGAATGAGACTTATCTGTGCAGCATCGGCCAGAGAGGCAAAGCTCGAGCTGGCAACTGCAGATTTCGACCTCTTAATAGTTGACGGCAAACTGCCCGACAGCGATGGCTTGAGCTTAATTGAAGACTTCAGAAAATCAAATTCAAACTGCGCAATTCTTTTTGTTTCGGCAAGCTGGAGAGACAGCGATTCATATCACAAACTGACAAAAGCTTTGTCTGTCAACTCAATCTTGCACAAGCCGATACTACCTGCGGTACTGGCACAGGAAGTCGACAAAGCCCTCGGAACCTGGCTGCCGATGCCGCTCTCAAAAAGTTCAAAAATGGCGGAAAAATTGGCCAAGCTCAGCGCCGAATTCGGCGGGCAACTGGCAAACAATCTTTCCGAAATATCGGCACTAATAAGTAAATCCAAATTACAAAACAATCCGGCCTGCATTGCCGAAACCAGCCGCAGAATACATATGCTCAGGGGCACAGCCGCCAGCTTCGGCTTTCCTCGCATCACAATGCTCATGGCTGCCATGGAAGACAGACTTGATGAACTTAAAGCAGATTCTCCCGAAGCCCTGATCAAGCGAATCTGGGAAGAACTTGACGAGCACATGCAGGAAGCAATGCAAACAGCCCGCAAGCTGCCTGCATTGCGTACAGAGGACAAAGTAAGCCCATCCCTGCCCGGCCAGGTAACTCAACTGAGTGCATTGCTGATCAGTAAAGACCGAGCGCTCGATTCCCTGGCCCGGAACTATGCCGGAGAGAAGGAAATTATTTTGGAAAGCTGCTCTCTTGAACAAGCGGAAGAACTGGCCCAATCACGCCACTTCGACATGATTTTCATGGAAGCAGACGAAAACGCGCAACTGGCTTTTGCATTGAGCAGAAAGCTCCGGAGCGATCACGCATTAGCCGGGATACCGTTTACCTTGATCAAAAAAACGAAAGAACACAGCTTGCATTTTCAAGAACTCTACAGCGGATTCGACATGGTGCTCAGCCGCCCGATCACAAAGGAAGATATACATTCGGCTTTTCACAACATGGTTCTCATGCGAAATTCCGCCCTTGCCAGGGTACTTGTCATAGATGATGATCAACAATTCGTGGCAAGAGTGCAAGCATTGCTTGCACTGGAAGGCATGCGAGTCACCAGCTTTTGCGATACTAATCGTCTTTTTGAACTGATCGACGACCTCAATCCCGAACTACTTTTGCTGGACATTAACATGCCCGGGGTAAGCGGCTTTGACATTTGTCGAAAATTACGCGACAGCAAAAAATGGCGAGAATTGCCGATTATTTTCATCTCTGCCAGAACTGACTGGGAAACCCGTGTGGCGGCGTTCGAATGCGGCGGCGATGACTATCTGGCCAAACCGGTAATTAACGCTGAACTTTTAGTGAAAACGAAAATCTGGCTGGAACGCTCGCGCAAACAAGAGAATGACGGCAGCAGAGATCAGCAAACAAAACTCTTGAACCATAGCAGCTTTTTGCTGAAACTTCGCGAACGCAGAAGCTCGCTCAGCAAAGAAGAAGCTTTAAGCGTAGCCTTTCTAAAGATCAAAAACATGAACGAGATAAATAAAAGCGCAGGTCCGTTGATTGCAGATCTTGCGCTTAACAGCATGGCAGAACTTTTGAATCGGAGATTTCCACTTTCCGCAATACGAGGACGCTGGGGCGGTTCAACACTATGCGTCGCACTTGCAGCCGGGAAAGAAGAACTCGAACTGGCCATGGTTAGATTTCAGGACGAACTTATGGAAAGTATCAAGTCTCCGCTAAAAACAGGCTTTGAGCTGGAAATGACAATTTCCAAAGCCGAAGATTTGCTGGGAAGCTGGTAAGCGTTAGCGATTAATTTGCGCCGCTAAGCAAGCCATTCAGTAGATTCCGCACATTTACCAAGAACTCGCTTTCGCTTGTTCTGGACTTGGTTAAATAGCTGGTCAGACCTAACGAGAGATTGCGCTTATCTTCCTCATTCAGATCTCGAGCCGTGTAAACAATCAGAGGCGTATTTTTCAAAGCGGCATCATGGCGTAAAACCGTCACAACACCAAAGCCATCCAATCCAGGCAAACCCAGATCCAAAACTATCAAATCCGGATTCATTTCTCTTGATTTAGAAATCGCTTCTTCACCAGTGCCTGCAATTAGTATTTCAATTTTCAACGAAGCAAGTTCTTGCATAATCACTTCACGAGTGCTTTCATCATCTTCAACAATCAGTACTCGCGCCGGTCCGGGACTTCTCTTCTGTACACATAATTGCACCGCCCTCAAAAGACGGTCTTCTTCAAGCGGCTTTCGTATCCAATCAATTAAAAGCGGATTGCTGTAAGCAGACTGACTCTGTTGCGCGGTAATCACAACTACAGGAATCGTGCGTCCACTTGCCGTCAGTGAATCAATCAGCTCCAAGCCATTGCCGTCCGGCAAGCCGATATCCAGAACCACTGCCATTATCCGGCTGTTTCGCTCCAGCGCAAGGCGCGCTTCACTCAAAGCTTTTACTGATTCGACCGAGAAGCCCTCATCCAAAAGGCTCATTTTTATAAGCTCAGTGATCGAGGGATCATCCTCCACAAGCAGAACAGTCTGACCATGAGCAAGCCTTGATGAGGCAGGCGTACTCGAATGATCCAGCTTGACGTATTCCTCTTCGACAGGCAGCTTGAACCAGAATCGGGCACCCTGTCCACGTTCACTTTCAACGCCGATGCTACCGCCGTGCTGCTCTACTAAAGCCTTGCAAATAGCCAGACCCAAGCCCGTACCTTCTTTCTGGCGATTATCAGAGGAATCAACCTGCTGGAATAATTTGAAGAGCTTTCTCTGATCCGCCTTACTTATTCCTTCTCCATGGTCAATGACTGAAAAGAGCATGGCGTCCGGCAGTTGCTCAGATTTTATCTCCACAGCTGAACCGGGAGGAGCGAATTTCACGGCATTTGAAATCAGATTGGTGACTATCTGAATGAAGCGATCACGGTCAAGTTTAATCGCTTTATCATAGGAACATAGCTCCGCCTTCAAGGTAACTTCGCGCTCCGACGCAAAACTATTGAGTGAGTCGATTGCTTGCATAATCAGAGCATGACTATCATGCAGCTCCAGCACAAGCTCCACCTTACCTGCTTCAATTTTACGAATATCAAGAATATCGTTTATCAAGCGAATCAGCCGCTCAGACTCTTTTCGCCCCATCTCGACAAGACGTTGAGCTCGCGCAGACAATTCACCGGCCTTACCGCCCTCCATCAGACCAAGGGCACCGCGGATGGATGTAAGCGGTGTTCTAAGCTCATGGGAAACCGTAGAGTAGAATTCGGAAACACGCTGTTCAGCCTCCTTCCGCGCAGAGATATCCTCGATAACTATGATGCCTCCGACAATCTCCAGATTCTTATTGCGCAAAGGACTGGCATTGACACTCACCCATACGCCGTCCGGAGTCTCGGCATTGCGACAAAGCAGAATAAGATCGTCCAGCTTTTCACCGTGCAAGGCCCGGTGAAGCGGCAGTTCTTCCCTTTTACAGAGTGTTTGCCCTTCGTCCCGGTAAATTTCCCATTCAGCGACCCAATCTTCCTTGCTTTTTCCCGAAGGGGCACCACCGAAGATTCGCTCAGCAGCAGGATTGAATACAAGGAACTTAGCGCTAAGATCAGCCACGATTACACCTGAACCCATGTCTTCAAGAACCGAATCCAGCATGCTTTTAGCTTCGGCCAGCTGATTTTCCATGCTTCGTCTCAAAATCAACTGAGCAATATCGGTTGACACTATTTCAAACAGACGAATGACACTTGGGTCTTCCTTTATTTCCTGGCTGGCAAACAACTCAAATACACCAATAAATTCATCACCGAGATTGACTGGAAAAGCAAAAGCTCCGAACAACCCTTCCTGCCTGGCCATAATAGCTCTGGGAAAATTCGTGGACTGCTGCACATTCTCAATCCAGACCGAATGCTTCTTTTCCCAGACGGCTCCAGGCAACCCCTGACCTTTCACAAATTTGAACATTCTTGAGGCTGCTTCAAATTCAGGCAACTCACGCACTGCGTAAAATGCCACCAGAGATAACACCGCCTCTTCTTCGGCCGGTTGCCAGAATGATGCTGCAGTCCAGCCGATTTCTTCGCAAAGCACTTTCAGACTTTGCTTGATCGCATCTTCAATGGAGATCGGTGATACCAGAATTTGCGAGACTTTGTGAATGATCTCCTGTCCGCGACGCTCTCTCGCTTCAGCTTGCTGCGAACGGTTTATTATTATTCCGGCTATGCCGAATCCAAGCAGTGTCAAAGTACCTAAAATTAGAAAGCGCAGGTAAGCATCTTGGGTAGCCTTATCCAGACTCGCAGTTCGAAACTGCAATAAACTCCTTTCTTCTTTCTCCATTTCTGAGAGAATCACAGCAAGTCGCTCCATATGGGAGCGCCCCTGCCCTGTCAACACCAGTGCCAGCGCCGCCTCATTTTTTCCCTGCTCCTGCAGGTCTAGAGTTTGCTTAATCAGAGCCATGCGAGCTTTTATGCTCGCCCGCAAATCTTGCATTCTTTGGTTTTGCACTGGATTATCGGAAACCAAAGACTCAAGTTGGCATAAATCATTATCAACGCGCTTTTGAGCGCCAAAATAAGGAGCCAGGTATGCTTTTTGCCGGGTCAGCAAATAACCTCGCTGCCCTGTTTCAGCATCTTTAACCGCAGACTCAAGTTCAGCCAAAACCAGCAAAACTTCTTGAGTGTGCAAAACCCAGCGTTTCTGCTCGAACGTATATTCCATATGATTGAAAGTGGTCAGCGCCGAAGCAAAAATGACAACAAGAACCGGCAAGGCTGCCAGAACAATTGGCATTTTTGCCCATTTGCGCTTAAGCCTTTTCATTATTTGTTTTTTTCAACAAAGCAGCTATTTCATCAGACAGTGTCATGGGATCAAACGGCTTGGAAAGTACGCCAAGAACATCGAGACTGCCATAAGCAGCGATTTCTTGTGACTGAACTTTTGCAGTCAAGAAAATTACAGGTATATTCATGGTCTCAGGATTTTCACGCAGATGTTTGAGAGTCTCAACGCCGTCCATGCCCGGCATCATGCGATCCAGCAAAATCAAATCAGGCTTTTCCGGACCGGCCTTTTCAAGCGCTTCAGCGCCGCTCGAAGCCGTAACTATATTCCAATCATCCTCAAGAGAAATCTCCACAACTTCCCTGATGCTCTTATCATCATCAACAACCAAGAGCTTTGGAGACATGCTTAAGAGCCCTCTCAAATTTCCAATGCATACCGGATGATAATTAAAGTTTAGCAAAAGGCAAGCCTTCCGGTCACTCAAATACAACAGCAATGTTATATGTCTTTGAACTTGTATTTGATTGAGCGGCATTAACGCCGATTTTAATCGCCCAAATAAAGCTTCACTTTTTGCCGTTATGAGGTCCGAAATTATTCTCTTCTTTCTTTTGTTCCGAAGCTTTGAGATCTTGAGAGCGTTTTTCGTCAGAATCGGCAAGTCCGGTTTTTTTAAGAGCCCGCCAGGTTTCAGCACGAAGTGCATACAGCTCTGACTTTTTGCTGGGACAGAAATCCGCAGTTAGGCCTTCTGGATAGAAATCTATTAACTCTGTAAGAATCTTGTTTGCATCACTGTTCTTCCCCAGCCTCATCATGGCTCGTGAGATCTTCACTTGAACTTCAACTATCGAGTATATTTCACCCCTCGATAATCCCTCGACCCGCAAACTCTGCTTGCCGGAAGGCAAAGTTGAAAGAGCTTCTCTATAGTTGGATAAAGCCTTGTCGAATTTATTTTCACGCTCAAAAATTTCTCCTCGTGACAAGAAAGCACCCAGGCTATCTGCACTGAGCAATTGCTGAAGCCTTTTCAGCGAAGCGGCTTCAGCCGGACGCCCCAAACAATCTGCAATTCCGCCGAAAAGGACATAAGCCACATGAATATCGGGACAGATCTTTTTGGCTTTTTCCAGAGCTCTTCGAGACTCATTGTTCTCCAGATCCGGGTCCAATTTGGCGGCTTTTTCAATCAGAGGAACTGCAGCAAGAGCAGAGTTCATGAAAATCACATCGTAAGTAGCGGACCAAAGCACCCCCGGCACTATGAAAAGCAAAGCAAGGAGCGCCAGTGCATCTCTCAAAACACTCCATTTCCTCAAGTCTTTTGTTTTTTCCCAGATCCACACCAGCACTAAAGGAACAAACAAAATTGCTAAGCGCCAAGCCATGGAAGGCAGCTCAGCAAAAAAGGACAGAGCAACTATGACCATGAAACTAATTCCAAAAATGAGCCAGTAAAGAAAAGCAAGAATAGTCATATAAAAACTCTTCCCGCCTTCCTTTCTTGAGGAAATTCGGTCAGCCCACTTAGCCTCATCGAAATTATCAGCTTTCACCAAAATTCGACCACTAAGTTTATCTAAAGCTGACTGCGTCCTCGCCCTGAATAATGGCAGACAAAACAGTGCCGCTAACAACAAAGCCTCAATTCCAATAAAGGCAAAACAGCTTAGCCGCCCCAGAGATAATAACGCTGCAAAAAGCGCAGTGGAAATCGACGCAAGAACTCCAATAAAATAAAGAATGATTCCCTGCAGCAGCCCTTTGCCAAAGCTCTGCTTGAAGTTGATTCGAGCGCTATTGAGCCCGACAACCCTAAGTCCGCAAATTCTCTTTCCCAATGTCGCCTGCCAGCTGGAACTTTCAGAACAGGCAAAATACAAAAGGGGAAATACCAGCACTGCAAGAAAAGCCGCAGGCAGCAAAAACATTCCAAGCGTGAGAGCTGGAATGTTGAAAATAGCAGGCAGCTGATTAACTCGCTCAGCAACGGCACCCGGACTCATTATGTAATCCAGAAACGTTGTGGAAAGAAGCGTCGAGAACAACACGGAAATAAACAGGACAAGCACGTGGTCTATGAAAGCGGCCGCAACTCGACGGGACACTGGAGCCAGTTCAGGGAAATAGTCCGAAGCAGGCGTGCTAGTTAATAAAGTCGACGGATCTTCCGGAGCAGCAGGGTCGCTATCGCTTACAGAACTCAATCGCCTGCCTTGCTTACAACCTGGGCAGCTCTTAAGCGCAGAGTCGAAGACCTTCCCGCAGGAATCGCAGGCAATTCGAATCTCTTTAGACTCTTCTTTCTTCTTAAACAACGGATTCTCTTTCTTGTTCCACGACAAGCCTTATCCCACATGCCTTAACAGTGGCTATGCCCTGCATTCTCAGTTACTTAACCCCGGAAAGAAAAGCGGCCAATAACTAAAAGAAAGAGGAGGGCTTTCGCTCTCCTCTTTCTTTTGACGATTGAGCTTATACTAACTGAACAAATTAGCATCACGAGCAGAAGCGACAAGCCAGTTGATCGCGCCCGGTGTGGCAAGACCGCCTGTTACACCTGCGGCGCCCCAGAGCACGCGTTTCATAGCATCCTGTGTACCGGCAGCCATGTGCATGAATCCCATGATCATCGTCGGTCCGCCCCAGGCAATTCCAAGAATTTCCATACCGTTAGCGATGATGTTCAAAAGTGCTTCAAGGTTGGCCAGGTTGTTCACACGAACAGTTCCTGCTGTGTTGACACCCTGAATTACTGTAGCATCAGCGCCTTGTGGTCCGATTGTACCGTTGGTGGCACCTTGCAGCATCGGTGCGTTGGTGCTACCACCTTGCTGTGTTTGCGAACCTGTGAAATTGCCGGTGTTGGTGGTTTGTGCGCGGGTATC
>JAIEPM010000348.1 GCA_019748395.1 Candidatus Obscuribacterales bacterium | reverse complement strand
TTTGTCCGGGCTGCATTTCTGCTGCTTGCACAAATTCTCAAGATCGGCTTCATCTTTCTGAAGCATCGCCACTTCTCGAGCTTCCGCGTCTTTCATGGTTTCCTTCAAACCGCGCTTATGGTATTCGGAGACAGATTTTGCCCAGAGTCTGCTGAAAATCGGACCGCCCATCTGCAAGCCGCCCGAGATCGCAAAAAACACGCCGGCTCTGTAATTCCACACTCGCCGATGGCGATGCAGTGAAAGATAGGCGAAGTCACAACCAATTGCATTGCTTACGTTAGTTCCGAAATCAAAGAAGTATTGCATTTGTTGAAAAGCAAGAAGTCTTTTAGCGCCTAAATGAAAGCGCTGGAATTCGAGCAAACCCTGGTCACGCAAGTCCCTCAGGACCCGTCCTTCAAGTTCGTGAACTTCTGCCTGCGGGGCCAGCAATGGCGCTGATTTTTCGAGTCGCACTAATGCATCGCGTTCAGCCATCAAGCGATTAATATCTGCCTTGAGTCCGTTAACATGCTTCTTCGCGGCTGTGGCAGAAAAGCCTTTCTTCCAGGCTTTGTATTCATGGTATTCGTTAATGCAAAATTCCATGGCTGCAGCGCTTGCGCCGATGATACTGCCAATCATCGGGATAATGTTTGCGTCTTCTTGCACATAAGTCTTGACCTGACTGGATCTGTGCACATGAATTCCACGGTTATATGTACTTATGATACCACCTGTAAGACCAAGGATGGAGTTGGCTTCGGATGCGGCTGAATAGCGCCAGCCTTTCCAGCGGCCTTGCTTAGCAACGTTCATTTTGTAGCGAAGGTTGAACTTCTCCAGAGCAATTTCTTTGAGCATGATCTGTTTTGTCAAATCTTCAATTGCAGACGGAGATGCTTCCGGGTCGGAAACGATTCTTCCGGCGGCAAAAGCCGGGCTGCTCTCAGGGCTTATTTGCGCCAGTTCTGTTTTCGCTTCTTCTGCAGCAGGCTTTAGTTCATTCTTCTCTTCGGACATTTGCTCTCTGTCGGGAGCAATTATATTCTGCAACGCAAGCAAGTTTCCTGATTTGATCAGCTCAGATGCCGTGGGAATCGCCGCTTCACTATTGTTTTCTGCAAGAGCCGGAGCCACACTGCTCAGAAAAATGCTTTGAGCAAGAAAGAAAGCAGAGAATTTAGCAGCAGCAGCGCGCATTCCTTTTTTCACTCCTCGAGATTCCATTGTTCTTGCTCGCTTCCTATTTTGCTCTTATCGGGAGTGCATTGATTAACTGCTGCGCAACAAAGATGTAAAGCGGGCTCCCCAGAGTTACATTGTATAAGAATGGTAAACCAAGTAAGCCTGCAAGTGGAAGAGTCGGGTGCTGAGGAAGAGCTCGCGAATGCAACTGAAGACTCCCGGGAATTTTGTGCTCAGCTCAAATGTGAAATAATCAGGTCTTGCTATGCGAGAAAGCCGACTCAGCTTGGGAGATAAGGTCATGAGGGCTCTTTATATAGAGCACGACATAAATGTCAGTACTTACGACATCGATTTTGCCGGTCATGTAAGCAACACGGTCTACCTGCGATGGTTGGAAGACATGCGCCTCAAGATGTTCGACATTTTTTGCCCATTGCAACAATTCCTGGAAAATGGACAGAGTCCGATTCTACTCTCGACTGAAATCCAATACAAAAGAGCCATCAAACTTTTTGACAAGCCAAAAGGAAAAATGTGGCTTTCGGACCTGAGCCTCTCAACCCTTACTATTGAGGCTGAGATTTTTCTTTCCGAGTCGCTCTGTACTCGCGCCAAACATGTGGGTGTTTTTGTGGATATTGCCCGAATGAAGCCGATCCGAATTCCCAAAGTCTTTCATGAAGCAGTGAAGAGTTATTTGTCCACCGAGTCCGTATAGATATTTTTCCTTGTGAGGTAAGAAATGGAGCTGCTGAAAGAGAAAATCCTGGCTGAGGGTCAGTATCTGGGTAATGGCATTTTGAAAGTAGATTCTTTTATGAATCATCAAATCGACCCCGTGCTCATGAAAAAAATGGGCGAAGAACTGGCCGGCAAGTTTCGCCAGGCAGCTGCGACACGTATTCTGACAGCCGAAAGCAGCGGCATTGCACCAGCTTTGATTGCCGGAATTGAACTGGGCATTCCGGTTGTTTATGCTCGCAAAAATCAACCAATCACAATGAAGCGCGATCCTTTTCGCGAAAAATCAGAATCGCACACGCATAAAAGAGCCGTCGAACTCGTTGTTTCCACCGAATATCTTTCAGCCTCGGACAGAGTATTGATCATCGACGACTTTCTCGCCACGGCTCGTACGATCCTTTCTCTGGTAAAACTGATTGAACAAAGCGGCGCCACTCTTGTAGGCATCGGCTCAGTCATCGAAAAAGAATTTGAAGGCGGCCGCGCCAAACTGGCGGAGCTTAAGGTTCCCATAGTCAGCCTCGCCTGTATAAAATCCTTCGACAACAACAAAATCAACTTCTAAAAACCCATCCTATCCAGAGAGCGCCGAAATTTGGATTTCTTCCCGGATTTCCCTCCGGAGCGCCGGCAGGATGCCGGCTTATGCCCGCATCTTACACACATAGCCAGTATCTCAGCGGTCCCAGGGAACTGTGGTTTTATGCAGTATGGGAACTTTGGCTTGCGGATTTCCGCAAATATGATTTTTACTTGTCCAGCCAAGAAAGATTAAGTGTAGATAAGGAAGGTTGGCTTGGCGGCACCTCAAAAAAGAGAAATTCACTGGAGTTAGTCTTATGGCAGCAAGTTCCTCAACAAGAAGAGCGCAAGAAACAGCCAACACTTTGCGCATGGAATCACTGGAACACTTTTCCGAATTCCTCAAAGTTAATACTACTAATTCAACAAGCAACCATGAAGCTACCGGAATGCTGGACGGCTTTTCGTTGAACTTCAACGAATATATCCTCGACCCTTCCGAAGCTGAATTCATGTTTCGCTAAGTACTGCATGCTTTGATTGTCGGCTCAGTTGTTCAAGCTGTCCTTCAAAAATTCTTTCAGTCTATTCAATTCAGAATCCAAAGTTTCCAGCCCGGAGTTTATGCCCGTCCAATCTTTCTGGTGACCGGCATTTTCGATATCCACACAGACCTGACGCAGATCATTGGCATAAACACTGGCGGAAATGCCCTTTAATGTATGTACGGATTTCAGCAGCTCAAGATCATTTTTCTCTGCAGCCTTCGCTTTAATTCGCTCGATGAGCAAAGAGGCATCATCGATGAACATCTTGATAAAATGCTCAAAGCTGTCTTCTCCCAGCCTTTTTCGAGCTTCCGTCATTTCAATGGGGGCATTCTTGCAGCCGTCGGGGCTAACTGTGACATGCTTATGCTCACAAGGATCGACCTGCTTCGTATTAGCTACCCACTTGTTCAGCACGGTTCGAAGCTGAGTTGAATCAATCGGTTTGCTCAGGTAATCATCCATACCGGCGGCAATGCACTTTTCCCGATCGCCATCCATAGCATGTGCCGTCATCGCCACGATGGGAATACGCCGACCGGTAAGCTTCTCGGCTTTCCGAATTACTCCTGTTGCCATCAGACCGTCCATTTCAGGCATTTGACAGTCCATAAGCACAAGCGCAAATTCTTTTTGAGCAACGGCTTCCACAGCTTCTTTGCCATTGCGCACTATTTCACAGGGAAAACCTAACTCTTCAAGATAAAGTCGCGCAACTTGCTGGTTAATGGCATGATCTTCAGCCACCAGTATCAATTCTTCTCGCTGGATTTTTTCACTGGTCTGAGCAAGGACTTTCGCTTCAGCTGCAGACCTGGCAGTTATGGGTCGACTTCCGCAAACAACTCCAATAAGACAATCTAATATCTGCGATTGTCGCACCGGCTTGGTTACGTATGCTTTGAAGCCCATCTCTATCGCTTGTGCGCCCAGTCCTGGAGTGTCGAATGCAGTCAGCAAAATCAGTTTGGTAGTGCTGATCGCTGGATCTCTAAAGATTTCCTTTGCCATGTCTATACCGTTTTGATCCGGCATCACCAGGTCAATTATGGCTACGCTGTAGGGATCTCCATCAACGTAAGCTTGCCGCAATCTTTTGAGCCCATCTTCTGCATTGGCAGCAGAACCGTTTCGCATGCCCCAGGACACCACGTAATTGTGAATGATCTCTCTTGCATTTGGTTCATCATCCACCACCAGTATTCTGCTTCCCTGAAGCTGCTCGTTGCTGCTCAGCACCGGGGCATCCGAACGGGGTTCAAGCGGCACAATGAACCAGAATGTCGAACCATCCCCTTTTTTGCTGGACAGACCAATATTTCCGTCCATAAGCTCAACCAGGCGCTTTGAAATGCTGAGCCCTAATCCGGTACCGCCGAACTCTCGCGTAATAGAACCGTCGGCTTGCATGAACGGTTTGAAGAGTCTTCCCTGTTCTTCCTCTGATAAGCCTATACCTTTATCCGTGACGGCGAAGCGAATATTCAGTAGATTGCCCAGCTTTGATTCGACTTCGGCTCTTACAACAATTTCGCCTACCTTTGAAAACTTTATGGCGTTTGAGGTCAAGTTGATGATTATCTGCCTCAGTCTTTCCGGATCTCCGCGCATTCGTTGCGGCATCGCAGGATCAATGAAACTCATCAAAGAAAGTCCTTTCTGCCTTGCTTGCGCTGACAATATCTCGCAGGCGCTTTCAACAATATGCACTGGGCTGAAATCGATTATTTCCAGATCTATTCGCCCGGCTTCAATTTTACTGAAATCAAGTATGTCGTTGATTACCGTGAGCAGAGCACTGCCCGCAGTCTTGATTGCTTCGGCGTATTCTTTCTGCCTGGCGTCAAGTCCGGTTTTGAGCAGCACTTCGCACATACCGACGATGCCATTCATTGGAGTTCGGATTTCATGGCTCATATTAGCGACAAATTCCGATTTGAATTTGGAAGCAGCCTGCGCCTGATCACGCGCCTCAGCAAGTTCCGAATTCAGCAGCGCCAGCTCTTTGACTCGCAACTGAAGATCTTCGTTGAGCTTCTTGATGCTTTCTTCTGCCAACTGCCGCTGCGTAATCTGGTGCATGAGGAGCGAAAACATCACCAGCGTAATGGTTGCAGCTGCTAATATGAGCAAAACATTGAGTCCGTGCGTCCTTTTATTAGTTTCAAGCGCTGCTGAATTTCGCAATTCTAGAACTTTATTTTCCTCAACTTTCATTTCTGCGATATTCAAGCGAATCTGATCCATCAGTTGCTTACCGGTCCCGGTTCTAACAGCCTGAATAGCGGCTTCAAGTCCGTCTTTAGACCTGATGTCTATGACTCTTTGCAGTTCAATCACTTTGTCTGAAATTAAAGATTCGAGCTTATTCAAACGTTTCTGCTGAGCCTCGTTGTCAGGGGTCAGCTGCTTCAGCTTTTCAAGTTCCTTTTTCACGTTGTTGATCGACTTGCGATAAGGCTCAAGATAGCTGTCTTCCCCTGTGAGAACAAAGCCTCGCTGACCAGTTTCCAGATCCTTCAATGTAGACAGCAGCGCCTCAAGGTTAATAAGCACATTAAGTGTGTGATCAACCGATGCTTTGCTTTCAGTTTGCTTGGAAAGACTATCGAATGAAGTCCAGGCCATTGTCAGCAAGAGTGCCAATGTCAGGGCCAGCCAAAAACCGAAGCTTTTGTTTTTCTTGAGGAATTTAATCGTCATCAGTCACCACAGCTAGCAAAAGATCTAATATCTTCTCGAAACGACGGTCGCAGAGCCCTACACTTACCAGATTACTAGTAATGCTATGATAAATGTTCTTCGGGAAATTATTTTTCACTGTTTTTCGCCGGCCGATACAATCGATAATTTCTCAGATCCGTGAAACCGGACAGAGCGCCGCATCTTGACGCCCAGAGCACTCATAGACGATCGTAAATAGAACGGTGCTGCCTCAGACCCTGGTTGATTGGATGGCAGCGGCGTCATAGGTCCGGCCCGTGACCTAGCGGCCGGAGACGGAACCTTGAGGAAATAAATACAGATTCAGAGTTATGTTGTGCTGAAAGCGCGGCAGTCAGATTCGAGCATGCTTGTGATTTTGTCGCGCACTTCAGATGGGTAAATTAGCCAGTAGGTGTCGAAACTGCCTCGCACCAGAGCTTCTACAGTCGGCGAAATTGTCGACAGCTCACGGATTTCACCATGCTCCGTGCGCACCATGATATTTGTTTGCGGATGATTCGCTTCCGGCCGATAGTAATCGTAGGGACGCAAACCTGTTGTTTCAATAGCGATGTAATATTCAGGGTCAAGTCCGGCTGAGGCTACGATTTGCTTTGCCTTGGTCTTGACGCTGTTTACCTGTTCCAGGTTTAGATAAGGCAGTTTTGTTGCATTGAACAATTTGCGATTTAAAAACCGGCAGGCAAGATCTTTCATGATCGGATCTTTGTCTTTTGCCCAACGCTTGATGTGATAACTCATCTGCACATCGTCCAGGCACAAATATTCCTGCACTTTAAGTTCATCTCCTAAGAGCCACTTCCGGGTCTCATCGTCGATGAAGCAAATATCGTCTGCCAGTAATTTTGCTCTTTTGATTATGCGCGAAAGCAAGGCGCGGGCAGCCAGATTTTTACGATGATAATAAACTTGCTGATACATGGATGAACGTGCAAAAAGATAGTCCTCTACTGCGGCCTGACCCTTCTCACCGGCGACAATAATGCGTTGACTTTCCGGATCGATTTCCATAGAAGAAAGAATACGGTGTAAGGCAAAGAGTCCGTATGCAGTTCCTGTTAAATAACTGTCTCTCAGCAAATAATCGAAGCGGTCGCAATCGAGCTGACTAGAGACCATGTCCGTCATATATTTTGGACGGTGCGTTTTCTTGAGAATTGATTTGATAATTTTAGGGAAACTGGGATTGAAGGCACTAAGAACCGAGTTTACTTCGGTGTTTCCTTCGATAATTGCGCAGGACCAGTTCTCATGATCGTAACCAAGAATTTTTTCAGTGACGTGACTATATGGTCCATGTCCAAGGTCGTGCAGAAGCGCAGTCGCCAGCACCAGAGGTTTGTCTTCTTCAATCTGTGGAGTTCTGTCTTTCAAAATATCCAGCAGCTGTCTGGCTATGTGCATCACGCCGACCGAATGTGTAAAACGAGATCCCTCAGCGCCCTGGAAAGTGAAATAAGAAACGCCCAACTGATGTATGCGGCGCAGTCTCTGGAATTCTGCCGTATCAATCAAATCGATAATGAGTTGATCGCAAGAATCCGAGCGATCCAAAACGATATCGTGATGGATTGGGTCAAGATAGCTTCGCTTTCGAGGGGTCTGCGTTCGGACTTGCATAGGTCTTTCTTTTGTCCTGTTCGATGATTCGGTCCTTGCTTCAGGCATCAGGCTCTTGAGTCTTTATGCCATCTTGGAAACCGGTCGAATCATGCTTATTTGCTCAAGGCTCTGTCCAGATCTTTGCTTTCGCTCGTAAGATTCTTAATTTCAGTGTCTTTTTTGAAGCAGGGCAGCAGAACTGAAATAAACGCAAAAAGAATGCCTGCACCAAACACAGCTCTGGAGACTTCGTGCAAGTGCTGGAATTGCTGATGAGCGGCTGCAACAGTTTTGATGTCCGGCAGAAGCGCAGCCATCGGCGGAACGATTGCAAGTGCATAAACAAGCATTGAAATTATGCATAAAAAGCTGCTCAAATAGCGAGCTGTATCAAGTTTGCTTTTTTGAGTATTGCTCTGAAAGTCGATCAACTCGCTAAGTCCGAGCAGAATCGACGCTCCAAGCGCCACTTTTGCGTAATGAATAAAAATCGGCGCGTTGACGGCAGCAGCTTCTGCAACCGGGATACCCTTTGCAGTTGCGGCTTTAACAAGCACTATCGCCGAAAATACTATGGCGGCAGACCCGCCGGACAGCACGGCCAGGGAGACGCTGCGCAGAACTTTGCCTGTAGTTTTCATAAAAATCTCTCTTTGCCCTTGCTGTCTGGAAATATGACTAGATCTTAGCGAGCCGAGAGCTGAGTCTGAGCAGTGAGAACCTATTGTATAGCGGCTCTTCAATTAAATTGTTTTCGAGAACTCAGAATAATTCTTCACTTAGAGTGGCTCTGGATGACGAAACTGAAGAGTCAGTCAGGCAATGCGGGATCCACCCCGGCTTGCCGAGCTGTATTTCCCATATATCCAAACAAGGACAGGAGGATATCGATCTTCTTCAAATCCGCATTTTTATTTCAGCTCAACAATTCCATTTGGCAACCGCCAGTCCGGAATATGAGAGAATGAACAACCTATTTTGAGATTGCGATGTCAAGCCGGGCGTTCCCTTAGCTTGCTTCCAATACTCGTTTTGCTCGGGGGGATCTATTTATTATGCAGCCAATTCGAACAGTTGAAGTTTCACCTTTTCTGCCACCGGAATTAGAAAGTCTCAGGACTCTTGCCTATAACCTCCGCTGGACCTGGGATCACGAAACAGTAAATCTGTTCAAAAGGCTGGACGGCAAGTTGTGGGAAGCCAGCGGCCACAACCCGGTTTTGATGCTGGGAAGCATCAGCCAGGAAACACTTAACGAAGCTGCCAAGGATGAATCGATTCTGGCGCAAATGGAAAGAATAAGCCATCGCAGCGAGCGATATCTCAAAGCTGAAAGCACGTGGTACAAGAAACAGCAGCGCCCACAGAACGAACTTGTCGCTTATTTTTCAGCAGAATATGGAATTTCAGAGGCGCTTCCGATCTACTCCGGTGGTCTGGGAATACTTTCAGGAGATCATGTCAAAGCCGCTTCAGACCTGGGACTGCCTTTTGTGGCAGTCGGCATCGCCTATCAGCAAGGTTATTTCCGCCAGTATTTGAATCAAGAAGGCTGGCAGCAGGAAAGATATCCAATCAACGATTTCTACAACATGCCGATGCAACTCGTACGCAATGCCAACGGCGAGCCGCTCATCGTCACAGTGCAGTTGCCGGGCAGACCGGTAAACATTCAAGTCTGGAAAGCCCAGGTTGGAAGAGTGCCGCTTTATTTGATGGATACCAACATTCCGCAAAAACGCAGCGAAGATGAAGACATCACCGATGCTCTTTATCATGCAGACCCCGACGTCAGAATCAAGCAAGAAATAATTTTAGGCGTCGGCGGCACTCGCGTGTTGCAGGCGCTGGGAATAGAAGCGACGATTTATCATATGAACGAAGGACATTCCGCTTTCCTGGCACTCGAGCGTATTTCCGGACTTATGAAAGAGCATAAGCTCTCATTCTATGAAGCAAAAGAACTGGCTGCTACAGGTAATTTGTTCACCACGCACACAGCCGTACCCGCCGGTATCGATAAGTTTTCTCCAGAGCTTGTCGACAAATATTTCTCCGAATACTATCGGGCTCTGGGCATTACTCGCAAAGACTTTCTTTCTCTGGGCAGGGCAAATCCGGAAGATGATACCGAGCTATTCAGCATGGCGAATCTGGCGATCAGATTGTCTGCAACAACCAATGCCGTAAGCCGTTTGCATGGTGATGTTTCGTGTCAGCTTTTCCAGTCTAACTGGCAGGAAGTGCCGGAAGCGGAAGTACCGATTACTCACGTCACAAACGGTGTTCATGCTCCCTCATTTATTTCGGACGACATGGCTGAGCTTTTCGACCGCTATCTTGGCCCCCGCTGGGCGGACGACTCCGGTGATACTTCAGTCTGGAAAAAAGTGGAAGACATTCCGGATGAAGAACTCTGGCGCTTGCGCTGGCGTCGTCGTGAAAGACTTATTGATTTTTGCAGAAAACGATATCGTCATCAGCTCGAGCAAAAAGGTGCGATGCCTTCAGAACTGAAAGCCGCTGCCGAAATATTGAGCCCTGAGGCTTTAACTATAGGCTTTGCCCGGCGCGTGGCGACTTACAAACGCTTGACCCTGGTGATGCGTGATGCGAAACGTCTGGCTTCTTTGCTGGAAAGGAAAGATCGGCCGATTCAAATAATCATGGCCGGAAAAGCGCATCCGGAAGACATTCCGGCGAAGGAATTGATTCGTCAAGTCATTCAAATTGCACGCAGTGAAGGTCTGGAGAATCGATTTGTTTTCATTGAAGACTACGACATGAACGTTGCTCGCTGGCTGGTTCAGGGTGTCGACGTCTGGTTGAACACGCCTAGACGTTTCCTGGAAGCTTGCGGCACCTCCGGCATGAAAGTCGTTTTCAATGGCGGTCTCAATTGCAGCATTCTGGACGGCTGGTGGGATGAAGCTTATAACCCCGGCTGCGGCTGGGCGATTGGGCGTGGTGAAGTTTATAACGACACAGCCTATCAAGACGAACTTGAATCGAATACGCTCTATGATTTGCTGGAAAAAGAAATCAGCCCACTCTTTTATGATCGCGATAAAGATGATATTCCGCGAGCCTGGATTGCGCGCATGAAAACATCGATGATGGAAATTTGCCCGCAGTTCAACATTCATCGCATGTTGCGCGAATACAGTGAGCGCATGTATTTCCCCGCCAGCAAGCGCTACAAAGAGTTCTTGTCGGACAATGTGCAAAAAGCCAGAGACCTGGCCTCATGGAAATACAAACTCAACACGCAATGGAAGGGTGTGCATATTGAATCGGTGAAAGCCGAACTGCCGCAAAAACTTTGTGTTGGCGATGAACTTAAAGTAAGCGCTCTGATTCAACTTGGACAACTTTCAGCCGAAGATTTGTCTGTGCAGATTTATCACGGACCAATTGATGCTCACGGAAATATTGTTGATGGAGCCGTCGTGCCGATGACGCTGAGCGGCAAAGCAGAAGGTGCAGCTCATTTATTTACCGGAGTGATCCGTTATTTCCGCAGCGGCAGACACGGGTTTACTGTGAGAGTTCTCCCAGATCATGCTGATTTGAGTTCTCCCTTTGAAACCGGTCTGATACAATGGGGCTCCGAAAGTAAACAGGAAAAGCCTGCACTTTCAATCGGATAATTTTGCAAGTCGAGGAGATTTGCTTAAATGATCTTCGAAGGCATGAGCAGCACGACTTTCAGACTGAGCGCAGTTTCGCTGCTGCTTTCGTTCTGCTGCTCCATGCCGCGGACCTCGGCAGACCCTTCATCCACAGGGGATGCCTATGTGGATGATTTGATGACCACGGCTGTCGAATCGCAATCTCCTTACTGGTCCGAAGTTAAAGCACAGCTCACCAATGGAAACATCGACCAGGCTCTTAAGCTATGCCGCAGTGTTCTGGCGCGCCGCGAGCTTGATATCGATATGCATTGCCTTTATGCCATGGCGCTTGAGATGAAACTTCGCAGCAGCGAGCATGACACAAATCTCTTCAACGAATGTGTGAAAGAGTGGACTCATGTGGCTAAAGTCAAAATACTTGCGGCATCAAAGGGCTGGGAGCATGTGGGCGACGGCGAAGTTTTTCTTGAGAATCAACAACGAAAGAAGTTGGCCAATCGCCATCTTGTTGCTTTAGTAGGACGAGCTCCCAAATATTTTGAAAGCGAAGAAGCTTTCCTGGCCAAAACAATCAGAGTTGAAACTCAGGTCGCCGGTAAGATCAGAAAGGACAAAGAGCTTTAAGCTTCTTTGTCCCTCCGTTTGATTTTGTTTTGAGCGTTCTAGTTAGGAACGGTTTTGTTGGCAGTTGCCGGTGCCAGCACCTTCAACTTGCCCAGAGCCAGCTCGCATTGCACTTGCGGCTTCTCGGCATTGCGTCCGTCCAGCAGATTCAGTTTCTTGTCGCTTGCAGGATCTACCAGCGAGAGGCTGGCACTATATTCTCCCAGAGGCAATTGCGGCAGCCTGAGTGACTGTTGCCAGTTTACGATTTCACCTGTTTTCCAGGACTCGGTTTTCTTTTCGGGAGTGTGCAATATTTTCGCTACGACTTTGCCGTTATCGTCTTTGAGTTCGATCATGACTTTGTAGCTGCTGGGCACATCTTTATCCAGCTCTCTTACAGGGCGCTTCGGGCTTGAATCGCCGACATTGAGGAAGCTGAATTCTGCCTTCAATTGATCACCTTGAAAAATTTCAGCAGGAATCACAGCCTTTTGGGAAATGATTTGATAACCCATGTGGCTTGCCAGCTTGCTTATGGACTGCTGAATAATCGGATCTGAATTACTCAGGATTTCAGCCGGGATTTCAATGAAGCTGATGCCGTCATCGAGGGCTGTTTTGGAAATTCTTTGCATGTCGTCGGCATCAAGAGTGGGCAACAATGAAAGCCCGGCATAGGTGTCCGGTCTGAATTTGAGAAGAACTCGGTAATCATCGAAGCCATGCTTTCCATTTTTCAGGTCTTGCCTGGTGATATAGATATGCTCGCCGTAACGATAAAGCAGGTAATCTGAAATCTCGTCGAGCGCATCTTCTCCGGCTCTGTTATGCGTCGGAGGGTTAATCGCGAAGTTCAGGCGAGTATTTGGAAATGCCTGAGGGAAAAGATCGGCTACATATTTCCAGTGATCAATGATTTGCTTCTGGGTCATGCCCTGTTGCTTGCGCAAATAATCTTCAATTTGATCACTGGAGCTGAAGCCCGTTTCGTTGGTAGCTGTCTTGTCCGCACCTTTGTTGTCGAGGTCGGTAGGAACAATCGAGGTACCGCCGCGATAGCCACCGCCGGTGATGCCGATGCTGTGAATCAGCAGGTTCTTGTCATAGCGGCTTCCCATTTCATTGATGAAGTTAGAGAAAGCTGCAAGGTAAGTCTGGTCCCAGAAAACAGGCATCAAGCGTGCCTTCTTATCTTTATCTAGAAACTTAACCGACTTGGCACCATTTGCAAAAACCCATGCCGGTGTATCTGAAACCGCTTTGTCTCCGCTTGCCTGCAGTGCTCCGGCTGTTGAAACCCTAAGAAGCAGACTTTTCTTATGCTTTTCGCAAAGCGAGAGCAATCCATCGATGGAACTCCAGTCGTACTTCTCTTCTTCGGGCTCGAGGCTGCTCCATGGAAGCAGTAATGAAATGCCGTTTGTTTTTTCATCGGCCAGCAGTTTCTCAGCAAAATCCAGGTCTCGGGACTTCTCAGCCGGAACTATTGCAAAAAACCCGAGCTCGGGATTCTTGACCTGAGGCGTGCTGGGCAATTGCGCAGTCTTGAAATTACCTTTTTTGATCAGACGATCTTGAGATTCGTTTAAGTAGTTTTTCTGGGGCAACGGATTGAAGTACTTCATGTACTCGACAGCTTTATTTTTGGCGCAAGCAGCCGGCCCGAGGCTCAAACTGCAAGCCGCGACAGCTACGGTGAAGCCTATAGCGTATTTACGCGTGTACTTCATAGTCCCTCCAGAGGTCAGAGGCATCAATGTTATATCAAGCGGCTCTTTTAGTCCTCGGGTTTTAAAGCGATTAAACATTACTATTATTTGTATTGCCTTGCGCAGAGCGGCGCGGCGGGGCAGACTTAGTTCTGTCTAAG
>JAIEPM010000239.1 GCA_019748395.1 Candidatus Obscuribacterales bacterium | reverse complement strand
AACGCCCAGGCCGGCAGTTCAAATCTGCCCCGTGTCAAATTTTTTTGTCAAAAAGAAAAGCTCGGCTCAAAATCAAGCCGGGCTTTAGTCTTTACAGTGCTTTCTGTTTAGGCTTCGGCGGTTTCTTCTTCGCCTTCCATTTCCTCAGCCAGCTCGCGGACATAGCTGATTACACGATCGAACTCTTCGTCGTCTTCAATTGTTCGGAAAACAGCCTGGTCATCTTTGGTGATCAGTTGCATAACAACTGTCGATGGTTCTTCGCTGCTTTCACCTTCTTTGCCGGTTTCACCCATATTCAAAAGCAAGGCGTATTCTTTCTCTTCGAATTCGAAGAGTCCAAGAATTCTGCAGACATAGGAATGCCCGTCTTCGCCCTCGAGGGTGATTACTTGTTCTTCCAAATCTTCAACGTTTGTCATCGTCACATTCCTATGTTTTCTTTGCCCCGGCAAGTTCGGCTAATTTAGCCAGCTCGTCTTCGGCTCCCAAGGCAATGAGGATGTCGCCTCCCTCAAAAACAAGATCCGGACGAGGATTTGTAATGAGTTGCCCCTTCTTATTGACTGCCAGGACCATGGCCCCGACAGACTGCTTGATATTAGCATCCCTCATGCTCTTTGCTATCAAATTAGAATGCAAAGATATAACGATCTGTTCCATTCGTAAGTCAAAAGCCGGGTTGTGCATGGCGACGTCCAGGAATTCAAGAACGAGCGGATGCGTTACGGCGCTTGCCATTCGGCGGCCGGCGATGATGTAAGGCGATATGACATTGTCGGCTCCAGCCCTCATCATTTTTGACTCCGAACCGGGGTTTGCGGCTCGGCAAACTATCTTGATATTTTCGTTAAACTCTTTGGCTGAAAGGGCAATGAAAGTATTGGCTGCGTCATCTGAAAGCGCGCAAACAATTCCTTTAGCATTTTGGACCTGAGCCTGTTGCAACACGTGGTCTTCGGTGGCGTCACCCTGAACCAAAAGTACGCCTTCGTCTTTGGCTCTTTGGCAATGTCCGGGATCAAGCTCGATAACCACAAAAGGCACGCCGGTGCTTCGCAACTGTTTGGCGACTTCCTCACCGGTGCGCCCGAAGCCGCATACAATCTGGTGTCCGCTCAATTTTTCAATTTTGTCTTTCATGCGTCTTCTTCCGAAAAGTTCTCTTGGGTCTGTTTCTGCAATTAATTGCGCCGTGTCTGAAAGAATGTAAAGCAGTGTGCCCACACCACTCAAAATCAATAGGATTGTGAAAAGTCTGCCTTTGGTGTGAAGCGGATGTGTTTCGCCGAAACCGACCGTGGAGAGGGTCGTGATTGTCATGTAAAGAGCGTCGAAGGGTCTCCAGTTTTCTATGAGGCAATAGCCGAGAGTGCCGCCGCCCACGACAATTGCCAGCAGAGCTAAGTACCGGATCAGCTTGCTTTGTAACTTGTTTCCGATCAGGTTAGAGAACACTAATTCCTGGCTTCCCTTGTCGAGCTCTCCGGCGGGACTTTGTGGCTGTATGCCTTAATCATGGGCACTTAGAGCTGTTTCTTGCGGATGAGAACTTTTACAGAATGGACAATATCTAAAGGACAGTCAAGCCATGATCGAAAAGTATCATAAACTACCCGCGCCCATCCCGGAAAAGGGCTTATCCTTTGCTGCTAGGATCTGCTACCGGTAGACCCGTCACAGGTTACCGCAGAGCCTTAAAAGAATTCTTTTTGTGAACAGGGAGCGCAGATGAGCACAGCAGTTGAAACAGTCGGGCGAGTGATTCAGGTTATCGGACCTGTTATCGACGTAGAGTTTCCCGCCGGAGACCTTCCTTCAATCTATAACGCACTTGAAGTGAAAGATAAGGGACCGAACGGCGAAGACATTCGCGTTGTTTGCGAAGTGCAGCAGTTGCTTGGTGACAACCGTGTACGTACAGTGGCGATGAGTTCTACCGACGGCCTGACTCGCGGCATGAAAGTATGGGATACCAAGGCTCCAATCACCGTGCCTGTCGGCGAACAGACACTCGGACGTATCCTCAACGTGCTTGGCGAAGCTGTGGATGAATTGCCGCAGATCACCACTTCGGAACGCTGGCCGATTCACCGTCCTTGCCCTGAGTACACAGCACTCAGCACAGAGACCGAAATTTTTGAAACCGGTATTAAAGTAGTCGACCTTCTTGCTCCTTATATCAAGGGCGGTAAGGTGGGTCTATTCGGTGGAGCCGGTGTAGGCAAAACCGTTATCATCATGGAACTGATCAACAACATCGCCACCAAGCACGGTGGCTATTCGGTATTCGGTGGTGTGGGCGAACGCACACGTGAAGGTAATGACCTTTACCACGAAATGAAAGGCGCCAAAGTCGGCGACAAAACAGTTCTTGATAAAGTAGCTCTGGTTTACGGTCAGATGAACGAACCGCCAGGCGCTCGTATGCGTGTCGGTCTTTCGGCTCTCACCGTCGCCGAATACTTCCGTGATGTTGCGCACACAGACGTGCTTCTCTTCATCGACAACATCTTCCGTTTCACACAGGCCGGTTCGGAAGTGTCAGCGCTTCTGGGACGTATGCCGTCAGCCGTAGGTTATCAACCGACTCTGGCTAACGAAATGGGCGACTTGCAAGAGCGCATCACCTCCACCAAGGATGGTTCAATCACTTCAGTGCAAGCCGTATATGTACCTGCAGACGACTTGACCGACCCCGCTCCGGCAACAACCTTTGCTCACCTTGATGCAACCACAGTGTTGAGCCGTCAGATCGCCGAGTTGGGTATTTACCCTGCGGTAGACCCGCTGGCAAGTACATCGACCGCTCTCAAGCCGGAAATCGTAGGCGAAGAGCACTATCAAGTTGCTCGCGGTGTTCAGCAAACTCTGCAGAAATACAAAGACTTGCAGGACATCATCGCCATCCTCGGTATGGACGAACTCTCCGCCGAAGACCGTATCACCGTGGCAAGAGCACGTAAGATTCAGCGCTTCTTGAGCCAGCCGTTCTTCGTAGCTTCGCAGTTCACCGGACGTGACGGCAAGTACGTCACCAAGAAAGAAACAGTGGAAGCTTTCAAACAAATTCTGGCTGGTGAGCATGATGATCTGCCGGAACAGGCTTTCTACATGGTAGGAACCATTGAAGAAGCTAAGGAGCAAGCCAAGCGTCTGGCTGAATCCTAATAATGAGCAAGAAAAGCGATAAGCCTGCGGATAATGCTGCGGCCAAAACCGAAGAGCAAAGCGCTCCTAAATCAAGACGCGTTATGCTTTTCGGCAGACTGGAAAACGAAGTTGCGATGCCTGTAATCAAGCGTTTATTGCGTTTGAACGATCGCGATCCGCATACGCCTATTGATTTGCTGATCAATTCATCAGGGGGCAACGGCTACAACGCCGATGCCATCATTGCAGTCATGAATCAGATCCAGGCACCGGTCAACACCGTGTGCCTGGGTCATGCCCTTTCGGGAGCTTGTGAAATTCTTGCTTCCGGAACCGGACAGCGTTCTGCTTATGAATTCTCGACTTTGATGTTCCATCAAACCCTCTGGGAAGCTGACGGTGACATCACCAATCTTGAGATTCAGGCAGCACAGGGAAAAAAATTCCGCGAAGCTCAAATCGAATTGCTGTATCGATGCACCGGGCAGGATAAAAAACGCCTGCGCACGGATATTGAAAGAGACTTTTATCTCTCGGCAGAGGAAGGTCTTGCATACGGACTTATCGACGAAATTATTTTTCACTCGGCTGCTCAGAAACGCAGTGCTGCCAAAATCGGCAGGAAAGCGGCAAAGGCCGCTCCGGTTAAAGCCGGAAAGCCTGAAGCCGGAGGCAAGTCTCAAAGGACCGGCCAAAAAGGGAAGTAGTGCTTTTGCAAAATAAGGATGGAGCAAAATGCCAGGAACATTGACTCTTAGAATCGTAACCCCCGAGCGAATCGTGCTTGAAACGCAAGTTGAGCAGGTTACTGCGACTTCAGTTGATGGCGAGTTGTCTATTCTTCCCGAGCACGAGCCGCTGGTGACAGCGCTTGCTGTTGATGTGCTTCGCTATCGTGCCAATAGAGAAGAAGACTTTGCCGCAATCATGGGCGGCATTCTGGAAGTGAAAAACAACGAGGTTACAGTTCTCAGCGATGCTGCCGAGCTTGATACCGAAGTTGATGCAGCCAGAGCCCACCAGGCCAAGGAAAAGGCTGAAGCTGAAAGAACTCAGAAAACAGACAAACTTGATGTTTATGTTTCTGAAATGGCAATTTCAAGAGCTATTGCTCGATTGAAAGCTACTGAATTCAGACAACGCAAGCGTTCATCCCGCAGCATGTAAACTCAAGAGTTCGTTCAGGGAGCTGCTTTGGCTCTTTGAGCCGGCTTGTTTGGCTGCTCGTTGTTTCTACGGACCGGGCTACGCATGGCGTAGTCCCCACAGCTAAGATTCGTCGATCTGCATGTGCTGCTTGTTCTTTCAACGGATTGCTCGGGAATCCTCAGGTGCCGGTAGTGGCGTCGCCATGCGGCGCCGGTCGCAGTCTATAGCGGGACTTTGGGCTCAGTGTTTTTCTTTGAAACGGTAGAATCTTATTTCTACCTTTTCGACTGTGGCCAAGCCTTCCGGAATGGCTTCGTCGATGATTGGTAGGAAGGACTCGATCTTCTCAAGCTCATCGATGATCTCGATGATGATTGGCAGGTCGGTTGAGATGTCCAGGATTTTAGCGCTGTGTATGCGATTCTTGCTGCCATAGCCCTGGATGCCGCGCAGAACCGTGGCGCCTGCCAGCCCCTGTTCTTTTGCTCTTTTTACAATCCACTCGTAAAGTGGCGCGCCTCCGTGGCGGTCGGCCTCACCAATGAAAATTCTGAGCAGATGTCCTTCTTTGGGAATCATGGTTTTCTCCTAGAGCAGTGCTGCAAGTATGAAACCTAACCAGACGCAGAGCAGACCGAGAACAACCTGCCCTGCGGCATTCAGGAAGCCGTAGAGATATTCGCCGTCGCGCAGAAGCTGAAAACTTTCATAGCCGAAACTGGAAAAAGTCGTAAAGCCGCCGAGAATGCCGACAAAAAGAAATAGCCTGGTGTCGCCTTGAAACAGTCCACGGGACTCAGAAAGCCGAGCCAGAAAGCCTATGATCAAGCAGCCGAGCATATTCACCGAGAATGTGCCAAGTGGAAAAATCCAGCCGTTGGCCAGGCGCTGAATGCTAGTGCTCATCAAAAAGCGTAAGACTCCTCCCAGTCCGGAGCCGATGAAAATCAGGAGATAGTTCATGAGTCGGTGCTCCCTGCTTTAGTTGAGCAGTTGCGTTGAGCCTAGCTAATGCTGAACTCTGCATAAGTTTATCGCGAAGAGCAGTGCTTGATTTGGCAAGAGTATATTGCTGATTAGAGGAAAATTAGAGTGTCCCGGATCTTGGCAAGTGGTGCGGGAGCGCAAAGTTCAGCGAGAGGACTTTTTCTTGAAGCGTTTTAGACCGAAGGTCGGCAGCAAAAGCCGTGCGATAATTGTCATGTTCTTAGTTGTTTTATGCAACTGTTCCGGCCGCCAGGAGAAGATCCGTGTCTAATTCAAAGCTAATCGCCCTGCTTTCAGCTGCATTCTTTTCGACAAGCGCGGCTCTTGCCGGTCCGATTTCTTTTGTGCCGAATGGAGACAATAATTGCGGCAGCGTGAAGTGTGACGTGCCTTTGCTTTCGCTGGGAAGCATGCCGTTGCGCACCGGGTCGGCAAGCATTTCAGGAAGAGTTATTACAATTAAGTCCGCTTCCGAACTCTCCGAAACACCACGGACGGTGCTAGTCGGATCTGTATTGCGCTCCGAGCTGAATTTGTCGAGCGAGCCTGCCAATGTTTCCGGATTGGCTCTTTTCCTTATGGGCGACTGGGCTTCGGACCTTGATGACGGCGCAAGCAAAGATACGATTTTTCGCAAAGAAGGACATTTAGAGGGAAGAATTCTCGGAATCGAAAATGACAGCATCTCCGTAAAACTTGCCAATGGAAGCCAGCAGCGAGTGGCACTCAACTCGATTTTGTATATTCGCTCTCCTCGAGTTTTTGTTTTTAAGATCAATGTCAGAAGCAAGCAGGCTCTGCATAAAGATACGGAGTTTCAGGCAGAAGCGATGGAAAGTACGTTTAGACCGACTGAAACTGCAAGAACTCTTTCGGGATCTGTGATACCGCAATCGGAAAAGAAAGACGATTTGCTTGGACCGGGCGGCATGCCCAATATGCAGAGCATCTTCGGTAAAGACGCCGGCGGGCTCGGTGGGGGCGGCTTGCAGGGCTTGAACAGTTTTGGTGCAGCTAATCCGATGAGCAGCTTTGGCGGCATGAATCCGAATTTGCCCAATGGCAAAAACGACTCATTTGATAATGGTGAATCGGCTGCCCAGTTCTCGACGGTCAACACTCGCTGGGGCAAGCAGAAACTGACTTTGCCTCCGGGTATGCTTGAGTAAGCAAATTACATCGTGTTATGTGTTTGCAAACAATCAATAGCGTCGTTGTGGGTTGAGCGGCGTGCTACAAGGCGATTGTTTCCGAGAATCTTTGAGCTGCTTTCTTCACCGCCGAGAGCTGAAATGAGATTCTCTGAGAAGCCTAGAAGGACCGGATTTTTGGTCATAATTGCGTTGTTGTAGGCGTTGATTGCTTGCCCCGATTCCTGATTCAGGCGCTTCCATCTGCATTCCAACCGCTTGTCCAGATACAGCTCCGAAAGAAGCTTGTAATCTTCAGGACCACCTGTGGCCATCTGATAAACAAAGGACATAATTTGTGCAATCGGCGACACAATTGTCGGTGTAAACATGGCTACGCTCAGAGTTGTATTGATTGCTTTGGCTGCTCCCAGGGCGAATTTGCTATGCCCGTTGTATTTATGCAGTGCTCTGCGAACCAGACCCATAACCGGATCTGTTTGAGCCGAGGACTTCAACAAGCCTTCTGATTTCTGCTGCAGCTCCATCATTGTCCATGGATCTTTTTTGAAAATCGATGCCGGCACATTTAGTTGTGCCGACCAGGCTTCCATGTTCTTCAAAGTCAAATTGGCGTTCTCCGCACCCACCATCTGGCTTAGCGGCTCCAGTCCTCCTTGAATTGTGCGTTTGCGAGCGTCTTCATCGTTCATTCCGAGTCCCTGCGCGATTTGCAGCAGGGATGAAACTACTTTGGCATGTGCTTCGTCGGCTTTGCGCTGTTTCGCATAATCAGTGGCAGATGCGCTTTTTAGCTTCAGCTTCTCATCCAGAATGATGTCGGCACCTTCGCTGGACATTTCAAAACCGCGATATTCGGTAATGAAGTGAGCGGACATTTTAGCTGCACTCAGGGCTTTGTTAACGACACCCTTCATTTGCTTGTCTTTCTTTTCAAGCGACTCTGTTGCCGCGTCACGTTGCAAGGCCAGGCTGACCAGTCCGCCGACCATCGGGTCCGGGCTGGGACCTTCGTAGACAGAGACTATGCCTTTGAGATTGACTTCTTCTTTCGGGCTGCTTGCTCCTTCCGCAGGCAAATAAGTCGACTCGGCAGAGGCATACGCGATTCCGGGCTGCCAGAGCGTCAAGCTCAGGGTTGCAGCCAGAAGAGGCAGATTCTTAAGTCCTGACTGAAACATGAGTTTCGGGATCTCGCCAAAGGTTTCTCCGAAGTTAAATATAGCGATTTAACTGCTTGCAAACCTTAAAGATAAGCACGGCTTAAAAAAATCACTTTCAATGCTTTTGGCAAAAACTCTTCTAAAGTCATGAGCACTGGACACTTTGCCGTATTGATCTCTTTTGGAAAAAGGTATTAATAATGCTTTCCTGGCCGGGATCTCTTTACTGCGGCATCAACAGGAGCATGGTTTTGACTCTTGTTTCAGGATCTTTGGCACAAACACTGCTGCCGTTGGCGTTTTCAGCTTCCGCTCTGCGGACGAAGAGGCTGGTGGAGGAACCGCCGTCTAAATTCAGCGCCTGGCGGCAGCCCAGACGGCGCAGCAAATCGGCTGTTTCGGCCAGTGTGATTCCGCTTGATTCTTGATCTTGTCCTTTTCCTGAGACGGCCAGAATCAATAAGTAGCCATCACGGGTGATACCAATAGCGCTGCGCGCTGCCGGCTTGCGGCAGCCAATCGAGTCGCTGAGGCTCCCATCTGCCTGCTTGCGCAGAAAAGCCTCTGACTCGCATTCCAGCGTCGGCAAAAGCTGCGGGCCGG
Source organism: Candidatus Obscuribacterales bacterium (assembly GCA_019748395.1). Classification (GTDB taxonomy): domain Bacteria; phylum Cyanobacteriota; class Vampirovibrionia; order Obscuribacterales; family Obscuribacteraceae; genus JAIEPM01. The sequence goes on along the minus strand of JAIEPM010000239.1, from coordinate 5,101 downwards.
CTTGCAAGCTGTCGAGCAACTTATATCCTGGAGGCACCACGTCGTTATGTTTTGCAATTTGAAGCTCTGTTGCTTTGTTCTTTCCTTTTTGCAGAACTCGAAGTTCGGATCGATTGAATATTTGTTCCAGAAATGGCTCTAGCTTTGGATTTTCGACGAGCGCTTTGTTTTTTCTTGGATCTGCTTTCAGTTGACCGTCCAGGTAGATGTAGCTGGCGCTTTGCCCGTCGCTCAAATTGAAAAATCCACCATTGATGGCGGCACTTGCCTTTTCTTCTTTTCCGATTGTTGAAGTGGGTGTGGTTTTATCGGCAAGATAGGGTCTAAGTCGCCACTTCCCATCACTTATCGATGCGACGACAAGATGAGCCGTACTGCCGTTTTCTAACTTGAACTCAAAATAACAGGCGCCGTTATTCGGCGAAAGATTCTTGGAATCGCTCAACTCTCGCCAAGAGCTTTTGGGTAGTAACTTAGATTCCGTGCTTGCTGCCGACATCATGGTTACAGCCGTTAATGAGAGTATTGATAAAGATATGCGCCGGGACGACTTTGGTCGCATTCTGAATTTTTCGCTCCTTATGTGATCGTTTTCCCTGCTCTGAATATAGCAGTCTCGGTTTGTATCTTCCTTAGAATCAGAAAGACTAAGAGCTTTGGGCTTTAAGCTTCGTCGTTTGTGATAGCCTTAGATAGGCGCTCTCCGCATAGAGCTGCTTGGTCTGCTCGATTCATTCCCATCCGACCCCCAGCCTTTTTAGCGCTTGTTTGTACTTTGCGATCCTCTGGGAGTATAAGGGGAGTCTCTGCACCTTTTCAGGCATTGTGGTGAGCGGAGCTGTATAGCATCTAATAGCGCCTTTTCGGTCGTTCTGTTTCTTCAGCATTCTTGCTTTCAGCTCTATGACTTCATCGTCTATAAGCTGATCCACGCCCCTAAGCGTTTCCACTGCGTTTTCGATTTTGTTCTCTGATTCGAGTTTTAGGGCTTGCTTAATTTGTTGTCCGTACTGCGTTTTTTTGAGTTTTTTGTAGATCTCGGTATCACCGGCAAGCGCCTTCTGATCATTTCGCAATGCATCCAGCCAGATTCGATTTTGAAAAAACTTCAACAAAAGATAGTCTCTACCGTCTTTCTGGCAGTCGTTTATTTCCTGGTCAATAATCTTGTAAGCATCCGCAAATCGATTCAGGTGAAAAGCTAGAAGCTTGAATTTTTCGAGCCTGAGTTCGCGCTTTGTCGGAGCGAGTTTCATTGCTTTTTCAATGCTTGTTAGTGCTGCTTCAGGAGCCCCAAGTCTTTCTTCTATGCTTGCTTTCATTGAAAAATTCTGTGAATTCGTTGGATTCAAGTCTATAGCTGAGTTGATATCTCTCAGCGCAAATTTTTCATTTGAGTCAAATAGTGCTAGTCCTAGATGAAAGAAGCCTTGAAAGAGCATAACCGTTAAAGTTATTGCAAACACGTGCCAGAATTTTAATTTGTCGATTGCTGGAATCAGGTTGAAAATCACCATTGGAATTTCCCGAAGATTCGCCAGAAATGACGGACTAGTTCTTGCCCTTTCGTATTCTATTTCAGATATTTTTGCGGCTTTCGTCAGTTGCTGTTGCAGGCAATCGCCGTATTTATCGCTTACCTTGAATGCAGCAAGAATGCCAATCGCTTGAAGCAGAGGAGTAAACGGGGTGAAGTCAGTTATTAAGGTCGCAACCATAAAAAAGGAAGGGCACAGCAATCCAAGGGTAACGATGAGCGACGCCAAAAAGGCCGGCATTGGCGGTGAGCCGTTGTTTGCTTCGATCTTTCGATTGATGTCTGAAAATAATTCAAGATAGAAAATCCCGCCTATCATAAGTGGTGCCGTTAAGCCGATCAATACAAGCGAGCCTGCTGCAATGAGATTTTGCAGAAAAGATAAAGTGTTTGGCTTGGCTCCAAAGAGAAATAAATTGATGAACAGAGCAACAGTTGTAAGTGCAATGGAAATCGAATGTGGACCAAATAATAAATTAGTGATTCTGGTTTTCAACGGGCTAAATCTTAGCCGGCCCTCCGGTAATGCTGCCGCTGCTCGCTGTAGTTTTTGCAAATAATGGCACCACTGAATAAACATTGGTATTTGGGCTGCGAAGTAGGCAAATAAAAGGGCCAATAAGCTATAGGAGCTGGTGTGATCGAGAAAATTAAGTGGATCAAAGCCAAGTCGACAAAGAACCTGCCAGCCAATGCTCATAAGCATCATGACTTTGAGTTGATGTTGAATACCCCAGCGCAGCAAAGGGCTTTTGGGCTTTTCCAAAGAGCTAATCAACGAAGCTCTTAGCGATTGTTGTTTTTTTTCTTGGGGATTCGCTCGTTTTGCAAAGAGATTGCTTTCTGTGGATTCTTTCTGGCTTTCTGAATTCTTCGTGGGCGATGAATTTTGCAATGAGGACTGCGCTTCCTCTGCTTCTTTAATGCAGGGATCTTCAAACTTGGCTTGCGGGGAACCCGTATTATCAACTTCTTTCATGAACCACTGCTCTATTCATTCTTATTTGGATTCGAGCCGCTTTTGCTCCTTTTCGTATTTAGCAACTTCTTTGGAGTAAAAAGGGAGTTTTTGCACTTCTTCAGGCATTTCGATAAGGAGATCTATATAGCAACTTATCGCGGCGCCAGGGTTTTTAGATTTCTCCAGTATTCTAGCTCTCAGCTCTATTACTTCATTGTCCAAAAGGGGACCAATGCAGTTAACTGTTTTTACTGCGTCTTCGATTTTTCCCTCCGACTCGAGTTTTCGCGCCAGGTCAATTTGTTGACCGTGCTGTTTTCTTTTGATCTTTTCGTAGTTCTCGGTATCACCGGCCAGAGCTTTTTGATCATTTCGCAGCGCATCCAGCCAGATTCGATTTTGATAAAGATTCAACAAAAGATATTCTCTGCCGTTTTTCTGGCTGTCGTTGATTTCCTGGTCAATGAGCTTGTAAGCTTCTGGAAAGCGATGCAGTTTAAATGCCAGAACTTTGAACTTTTCGAGCCGGAGTCCCTGAAAAGTCGGATCGAGTTTAATAGCTTCTTCTATGCTTGTCAGCGCTGCTTCGTGAGACCCAAGGCGTTCTTCTATTCTTGCTTTCGTTGAAAAATTCTGTGAACTCGTTGGATTCAGGAAGATGGCATTGTTGATGATATTCAGCGAATCTTTGGGATTTGCGAAGTTGTCCGCTATTTGAAGATGAAAGATGCCTTGAAAGAACATTACTGTCATGGTTATTGCAAATAAAGGCCAGAATCTAAGTTTGTCTACGGCTGAAATTAGATTGAAAATTCCTTTTGGGATTCTCTGAAAATTCTCAAGGAGCGGTGCGCTGCTACTCTCTTTTTCAGGGGCTTTTGGTTGTATTTTTGCTGCTTTCAGCAGCGCTAGTTGCAAGCAATTGCCGTATTTGTTGCTCACCATGAACGCCGCAAGAATTCCAATTGCCTGGGCCAGGGGAGCAAAGGGCGTGAAGTTACTGTAAAGGGTTGCAGCCATGAGGAAGGACGGGCACAGCAGTCCGAGAATTACGACAAGTGCCGCCAGGAATGCAGGCATCGGCGGCTCGCCGTTGTTTGCTTTGATTTTTCGATTGAGGTCCGAAAATATTTCAAGGTAGAAAATTCCTCCCACCATGAGGGGTGCCGTTAAGCTAATTACGACAAGAGAGCTGGCTGCAATTAGGTTTTGCAGAAACGGCATGGTATCAGGTTTTGGTCCTGAGAATAATAAGCTGACGATAAAAGCAACGGCGGTAAGAGCAATGGAAAGCGAGTGCGGACCAAAAAACAGATTAGTGATTTTGGTTTTCAGGGGGCTGAATTTCAGCTGGCCTGCTGGCAAAGATGCAGCCGCATTCTGCAGTTTTTGCAGATAATGGCACCAATGTATAAACATCGGCATTTGAGCAACAAAGTAGGTTAAAGCAATGAGCCATAGGACCCAGGAGTTGGAATCGTTGATCATTTGAAAGCGATTAAGACCAAGTCGAAAATAAACCTGCCAGCCAATGATCAGAAGCATGATTACTTTGACCTGATGTTGAATGCCCCAGCGCAGAAGAGGTCTTTTGGGCTTTTCCAGAGAAGCAATAATCGAATTTCTCAGCACTTGTTCGAGATCTTCTTCAGGGTTAAGTTGCTTTGCCATAGGCTGGCCTTTTTTCGGCACCTCCTGGCTTTCTGAATTTGCCGCTGGCGTTGAAATTGGCAATGTGGACTGCGCTTCCTCTGCTTCCTTAATGCAGGGATCTTCGAACTCGGCTTTTTTGAAACCAGTGTTATCAGCTTCTTTCATGAACAGGAGCTCTTGAGGATATCTACTAGTATTCCCAGTTTTGAAGCGGTGATTTCGAAGAAGTTCAGGGAATTAAATGAGCAGGCAGTATTTTGGAAAATGATCGTGTCCCTGAAGAATAAACTGCTTATTCTTTCGTATTTGCTAATGCCTCTTGCTGCGCTCGGGGCTGACGACAGCTTTAGCAAAGGGGTGGAGCTGTTTAATAAGCAAGCCTATACAGAAGCGCTGGAAAAATTCAAACAAGCGAGCACGCCTGCAAATGAGTCGAAGCGCCTTTATTACTCGGCACTTTGCTGTTTACGCAGTGCCCAGCAAAGCAGAGCTCTGGCACTATTTGATGAAATTTGCCGGAAATATCCCGGCACTGAGGCGGCAGGCTTCGCGAAAAGCTATCTTAATTCCGGAAAACTGACGAATCCTCGACTGGAGAAAACCCCTTCATTCGCTTCTGCTGACGATTTCGAGCCGGCGGAGCTGGCAATCCCCTTCAGGCGCACTGCAAAAGGCCAGCTGACCGTCAATGCCGAACTTAACGGCAGTCCAATGAGTATGCTTTTCGATACGGGCGCTGAGGAATGTTTGATCGGCTTGAATCAGCTGGAGAGAGCCAATCTTACAAGTGCTAAGCGGAGTCGAACTGCAGACTTGGGTTCGGTTTCTGGCTCCATGCGGATTTTTCAGGTGGCAGCGCCGCTGAAGCTGGATTCTTTAAAGCGCACTTTGCCGATTTGCGTGCAAGATTCTTCCATGGAAACTGCGATTCTGGGGCAGCCCTTTTTCAA
>JAIEPM010000617.1 GCA_019748395.1 Candidatus Obscuribacterales bacterium | reverse complement strand
TCAAATTTGTTGATGGTATCAAACAAGAAAAGGAGGCTGCCTAAAATTCCTAGAACACAAGATTTGACAAAAACTCTAAAATTATGAAACTAGATGAAAGCGTTGAAGTATATCCAGCTCACGGCGCCGGATCTCTTTGCGGCAAATATTTGTCAAACGATCGCTCTTCGACAATCGCAAAAGAGAAGAAGTTCAACTACGCTCTCAAAACGATGTCTAAAGAAGCCTTTATAGAGATGCTCCTCACCGATTTGCCGGAAGTTCCGGCATATTTTTCAAAAGACGCTGAACTCAATCGACAGGGCGCAGCGCGCTTGGACAGTCTTGAAAGACCAAGGGCAATGAACGCCGCAGATTTCAGAAAGGAGTTGGAAAGCGGCGCCCTCTTGCTTGATATTCGCAATACCTCGAATTCAACAGCAGGAAGAATTAAAGGATCACTCAACATCGGACTCAGCGGACAATTCGCGTCTTGGGCAGGCAGCTTGATTGAGTTTGGCACACCTATCCTGTTAATTGGTGAAGATCTTCTGAGTATTAACGAGGCTATACGCAGACTGGCACGAGTTGGAATAGAGAGTGTAGTTGCATATCTCAAAAACGGCATAAGCGAATGGATCAAAGAAGGATATGAGGTGGAAACGCATAGCTCGATTGGCGTCGACGAGCTTAAGAATGTAATGGCGAATGAAAGTGCTCTTCTCCTTTTAGATGTTCGAAGAAAACGAGAATATGATGCCGGTCACATTCAAACAGCAATAAACATTCCACTGGACCAGTTAGGAAAACACCTTCATGAAATTCCCCGGGACTCAAAGCTTGCAGTGATCTGTACCGGCGGTTACCGCTCTACAATAGCGAAAAGCCTGCTGGAAAGAAATGGTTTCGCTGATGTTATGAATGTGCGCGGAGGCATGGCATCATGGCAAAACAGCTCCTGTGAACTCAGTAAAAAAGACGAATCAACGGTCTGTTCCATTACTTAAATACAAGGCAAGAAAAAGAATGTTCAGCACTCAATCAAGCGCGCAAGCACTCTTCCTTTTGCTATGCCTCTTGTTCTGCGGCCAATCCCCATCATTTTCTTCGGAACAAGTCCGGCAAGGCTGTGCAAGTTCGAATTCGGTCACAAGACCTTGTACCGACGAACCTTCCTGCATAGTCGTAGGAGACACCCATGTGCTTGAGTGGAAAAGCGAAACTCCATCAAAAGTTTTTGTAGTTTGTATTCATGGCTTAGGACTTTGCGCAAAGGCCTACCAAGCTTTAGCACTGGAGCTTTCCCATATAGGTGTTGAAGGATATGCGGTTAATGTACGTGGATTCGGTCCAGATCGAAACAAAGCTGAATTTACAAAATTGAACTGTCTCGAAACAGTTAAGGATCTAAGCGTTCTGCTCAGAAATATTCGCCGAGAACATCCGGACTACAGAATAATTCTCATTGGAGAATCAATGGGAGCAACATTAGCAATCCGAATTGCCAGAGAAAGTCCGGACCTAATTGATGGCTTAGTCTGCTCGGCGCCGGCATGGAAACTCCTGAAGATGCGTCAAACTGCTGTAAAGGGCATCTTTGAAATGTTTCTTGTCCCAGAGAATGAGCCCGGTCCAGCAAGCCGCTCATTAATCAAACAGACATCAGAGGATATAGATCTTCAGGAGCACTTACTTGTAGATCCTTCTCACAAATTAAGGCTGACTCTGAGCGAAGCAAAAGCCTTTCTCAGTTTCATTTCTAAAACAGATGATGACGCAAAATCAGTCAAAACGCCAGTCATAATTCTACAGGGACTCAAAGATCAACTCGTATCACCAAGAGCTGTTGCGAAAATCTACAAAGACATAGCTGCCTCAGAAAAAACTTTCCTGATAGATGGGCAGGGAGAGCATTTACTTTTAGAAGAAGGCCGATTCTCCGGCGTTCTAGTCGAAAAGTTGAATGACTGGATTAAGAATGACTCGCTCAGTCATAGGGGGCCTGAAATCGAAGTGATACACAATGAGGCACTGACAGCCAAAGAAAGGCAAAAACTCTCTGATTTGGTCAGGCTCGCGTCCACAAGGGATAAACAAAAGTAATCAGAAAACCGTCCACCGAGCAGAAAGTTCAATCAGCTAGCCGGACGCAGGAACTGCATTAGAACTTGTGCGTTGAGTTCTGGAACTGCGCATACTCGAAAGTCCGCCATCCACAGCAATGCATTGTCCTGTCACCCAGCCACTTTCATCACCAAGTAGCCAGTCCATGAGGGCTGCTACATCGGCAGCCTCGCCGATCCGACCTAAAGGATGCATTTCAGTTGATGCTTGCAGCTGCATTTCATTTGAACGGATTGACTGAGTAAGCTTGGTTTTGAGCATGCCGGGAGAAACACAGTTGACGCGAATTTGATGTCGTGAGTAAGTCGCAGCCGCCGAGCGCACGAGCCCCTCGACTCCAGCCTTGGCAGCGGCGATAGCTTCATGATTGGGCAATCCGAAGCGAGCCGCACAAGAAGATACAAGCACAATCGAACCACCCCGTCCCATCATAATTTTAGAAGCGAATTTGACTGCAGCAAATGCCGAACTCAGATTGACGGATATGATCGACTGCCAATCTTGATCAGAAGTCAAATGAGCCGGTTTCAGCAAGATTGAGCCAACACAACAGGCCACCCCGTCCAGTCTTCCATAGAAGTTACGGGCAGTGTCGAAGCAATCTTGCATCTGCTTCATATCACAGGCATCGAACTCGATAAGGGGGGACGAGTCGGAGCTCGGCTCCAAAGCCGCAGGCTCAATGTTTCTGACAGCGCGAATGACCCTCGCCCCTCTAAGCCTGAGTCGCTTGACGAGTTCGGAACCAACTCCACCTGCAGCTCCAAGCACCAGATAGACCGGCGTATTATCATCCTCGGACGATCTTTCCTCAGCTTCCATATAAATCTCCGGTAATTTGTAGACCCAATGCCCGCAACTCGCATAATCACTTTATTAAGGTTGAGCATAGTCGAGACAGCGTGAACGAGCCGTGAACCCCAAGCAGGATGGAGCTATCAGAGCTTTTGCCTGCCAATTCAGCCCTAATACCTTGACTGCCGCGGCCAGTTATAATTTCAAGCTCTAAGGTCCATGAAAGAGGCGCCCTCCCGGGGGATGCCCAGCAGAGGTAATCAAAGCGGAGTTTTTCAGGCATATGAACATTTACGCCCCAGTCAAGCAGAATCTTTCTCTATTCGAAAAGCACAAAGCCACCATTGAAAGAGCAATCGAGGCGATTCATAAACGCGAATACTACGCGGCTTATCCGGAAATGCCATCACCGGCAGTTTATGGTGAAAGCGCTGAAGCAGATCAGAAAAAACTTTTTGAAGCACAGCTAAATTCCAAGTTCGAAAGACTCAAGCAAAGCCACGACAGCTTCCTGAACAGCGACGAACAGAGTCCATTCACAGTTGAAAAACTCGGCATCAGCTACCCTGCATTTGCAGATTCAACAAAATACATTTCAGCTGCACAGGCAGCCGCAAACGACTGGAAAAAAACCGACGCTCAGACAAGAGCCGGAATCCTGGCTGAAAGCCTCGACCGCGTAAAAGCAAGTTTCTTTGAAATTGCTTTTGCAACTATGCACACAACAGGCCAGTCTTACATGATGAGTTTCCAGGCCAGCGGTCCTCACGCAGCCGACCGTGCTATGGAAGCACTGGCTCTGGGCTACCAAGAACTCACACGATTTCCGCTCAAGCTCATCTGGGAAAAGCCGGCCGGTAAAGTCAACCTCAAGCTCGAAAAGTTCATCACAACCGTTCCCAAAGGATTAAGCCTGGCTATAGGCTGCGCCACTTTCCCGACCTGGAACTCGGTGCCTGGTATTTACGCCAGTCTGATCACCGGCAACCCTGTCATTGTCAAACCGCATCCCAAAGCAATCTATCCGATCGCAGTCGTAATTGCTCACTTGCAAGATGTACTGAAAGAAAACGGATTCAGTCCCGATCTTGTGATGCTTGCTTGCGACACCGAAGCAAAACCAATAACAAAAGAACTGGCTGAAAACCCGCAAATTAAAATCATTGATTTCACGGGCAGCAGCGCGTTTGGAAAATATGTAGAAAGCTTAGCCGGAAAAATCAGTTTCACTGAAAAAGCCGGGGTCAACAGCATGATCATCGACAGCGTTGCCGACCTTTCGGCAATGGCTCAAAACGTTGCTTTCAGTCTCTGCTTATACAGCGGCCAAATGTGCACTGCGCCGCAAAACTTTTTCATTCCGAAAGCAGGCATTAAAGTGGCCGGTCAGCAGGTTTCTTTTGAAGAAGTAAGAGATGCAATTGTCGCAGCAGTCAAAGGCATCGTAGCTCATCCTAAGATGGGTCCGGCAGTACTTTCGGCAATCCAAAGCGAAGCCACTCAAAAGCGAGTAGAAGAAGCAAAGAAACTGCCGGGAAAAGTGCTACTTGAAAGTCAGCCCGTTCCTAACGCCGAATTCCCTAAAATTCGCTCCGCAAGCCCGATCATCATCGAGATTTCTTCCGACCGGAAAGATATATTTCAATCGGAACTCTTTGGACCAATCGCTTTCATCATACCGACGGCTGATACTAATGAAAGCATAGAACTGGCCGCCTCGATTGCTCGCGAACATGGTGCCATTAGCTGTGGTGCTTATACCGCCGACAGCGCTTGCATGGACAAAATCGCCGAGCAGATGGCAGAAGCGTGCACACCTGTTTCATTCAACCTCACAGGAAACATCTACGTAAATCAAAATGCAGGCTTCTCCGATTTCCACGTCACGGGCGGCAACCCGTCAGGAAACGCCAGCTTGACGGATCCCGAATTCGTACTCAAGCGCTTTACTCGCGTGCAAGCCAGAGTAAACGGATAAATTCAAGCTCTCAGAAAGAGAGTCCTTGGAAAATCAAAATAACCGGAAGAGGCTGACGCTATTGAAACTGCGGCAGCCTCTCCTCTTTCTATTGATCTATTCAGAAACTCTTGCAATCTGTCCGACATTTGCTTTGGTAGCTTTAATATAATCATCGGGTGCGATCAAAATTTGAGTGCCCCTCACCCCGGCAGAAACAGACACAATGTCAAAAAGATAGATATTCTCATCCACATAAACCGGATAATCCTTCTTGCAAGCAAGAGCAGTAACACCACCTCGAATATACCCGGTCAGAGGCTGCACTTCTTTTAGAGAAACAACATCAGCACTGCGATTGCCACTCAATTTTGCCAGAGCCTTAAGATCCAGTTGCGCATCGCCTGCTAAAACGGCTAAACAAACACCGTTTTTATCACCACGAACCACCAGTGTTTTGAAAACTTGCTCAAGGGGAAATCCGATTTTGTCCGCTACAGTTTCCGCGGACAAATCATCAGGATCAACCTCATACTCGCGGAGTTCATAGCTCACTGCCATGCTGTCCAGAATTCGAACTGCGTTGGTTTTCATAGTCACTCTCTAACTTGGAGCAAAGCAGCAAAAAGTCTAGCGCATTTCCTCCGCATCGTTCTATCCTACCCGCCTATTGAAGATGCGACGGATCCGGATTACCAATTCAACACAGACTTAGACTACAATTTCATCAGTGTAAAATCCATTTCTCAAAAAACGGTAGTTTCCATGCTGAAGACAATTGCATTTAAGACGCAGATACTGAGAGTGTTATGCTTGGCAGCCCTAAGTCTGGCAATAGCTCATTTCGAGACTTATGCAGCTCCCAGCGGAAAAGGAAAAGTGCTCATCGTATTGACAAGCCACGAGCAGCTTGGAAGTACCGGCAAGGAAACCGGATATTATCTACCGGAACTTACGCATCCTCTTTATGCCTTGCTCGCTGCAGGCTATAAGGTCGATATAGCCAGCCCCAAGGGCGGCAAAGCTCCGATGGATCCCAAAAGCAAGAAATTGGATGATCCCGAGAATAAAAAGTTCGTGGAAGACCCCAAAATGATGGAAAAGGTCGAACACACACTCAAACTATCCTCGCTGAAAGCCGACAACTACGAAGCCATTCTTTTTCCGGGTGGTCACGGTCCAATGTGGGATCTTGCAGACAATAGAGAAAGCCAGAAACTGACCAGAGAAATCTATGAGCATGGCGGCGTTGTGGCGGCCGTATGCCATGGTCCTGCAGGCATTGTCAATGTCAAACTTTCAAACGGTAAGTATCTGGTTGAAGGCAAGAAAGTCACAGGGTTCAGCAATGACGAAGAAAAGGCGGTAGAACTCGATAAAGTAGTGCCCTTTTTACTAGAGAGCAGTCTCATTGAAAGAGGAGCTAAATTCGAAAAGGCTCCACTCTGGCAGGAGAAGGTAGTCAGCGACGGGCATTTAATTACAGGTCAAAATCCAGCTTCGGCAAAAGGAGTCGGAGAAGCAATAACTAAGGCTCTCCAGAAAAAAGACTGATGCGTTGATGATCACAATTAGCCAGTTCACGTTTCGCGCTTTTGTATTTCTATGCATGCTGAATTTTTCAGCTTCCTGGCTCATCGGTCTATTCAGCATGAATGAGCCCTCAGAAGCATACATGCAAATGGACATTGCCGGGCAAAGAAAATGCATAGAACGGCGTCTAGCATCAGGCGAAGCCTATTTACAGGGACTTCTTCAGCCGGAAGGTGCGCTTTTTTGCTATGCATTCTATGGATTTTCGCTCGTAGACTCGGCGGTTGAGAACAATCATGATCCGCGATTGCGTCAAGCAGTCATTGAAAAACTTGAAAAACTGATTCCTCAAATAGACCAGTGTTGCAGCGAATATCCTTTCACTGCCTGCAAAAACATTGCGCCTAGCGGTGGAATCATCGCGGCCGGCTGTGCCAATTTGCTGAGAGCCGGGTATGCGTATCTGGGAGGACAGAAAGCAGATCTGCTCAAAACATTTCACAATAATTCGGCGGCCATAGCTGAGTCTTACAGAATATCAAAATCGCCTTTTCTTGAAAGTTTCCCCAATCTTCGCTGGCCGGTAGATAATTTAGCCGCGCTTGAGTCTTTGAGACTTCACGATCGACTCTACAAAAGCAAATACTTCTCTCAAAGCAGCAAGAGATTCATTGACTGGCTCTCAAATAACACGGATCGTGAGTCAGGCATGATGATCGCCCAGGTGGATGAATCCGGAAAAATACTGGATGTCCCCCGGGGCTGCGCGCTCTCATGGTCACTTGCGTTTTTGCAGGGAATTGCACCGGAACTGGACAGACAGCAATACGCACTGTATAGAAAAAAATGGCTGATTAAAGTTCTGGGCACCGCAGGATTTCGAGAATGGTGGCCGGGACAGGAGAAATTTTCCAGCATCAAAGAAGGTCCGGTTTTATTTGATATAGGAGCAGCTGCAAGTGGTCTGGGAATCGCTGCAACACACGCTCACAAGGATAAAAGCGCCTTGACGGGGCTGCTTAGAGGACTTGAAGCAATCGGCTTTCCTTCCTGGAATTTACAGGGTGAAAAGTCATATCTCGGTCAATTTTTTCTTCTAGGCGATGTTTTGGCGCTCTGGGGCAAAACCTGTGTCCCATGGGATCAAGAGAATCCCCAATCGGAATTTCCTGACCTGCAACTGCAAAACTATCAGACTGTTCTGCTACTTGCATCTGCAATCTCAATTCTATTGTTTAGTTTGAGTGGATTTTTTCTTTACCGAGCCCTGCAATTGCTGAAATCCCGGAGCAAAGATTCGTACAAAAAAACAGAACTGACTTTCGGCGCGATTACAGCAAGCGCCATTTTGGCGAACCTGATTTTCCCTTCATTCGCCTGGTATTGGACATTCAGCATTCTCACAACTTCACTGGCTCTGGAGCGCTGGTACGGACTCATCCACAGGATGCGGCAGGCTTAGAGGTCAATACTTACCGAGAATCATTCCATGGAGTGATACGGATATGACGCCGAAGACCGACAATTTATCTGGAGAAAACTACTGCGCGGGAGGCAAATGCCTGACGCTCATCCAGAGAATTTGAGTTTCTACAGTCGCTTAAGACTGTCGCTTTTCTGTATTCTTATAATCATTGGACTTGGCTTTCCTGTTCAATCAGCTTCGGCGCAAGAATCCTCCGAGCGACCCATTCGTGACAAATGGGCTGTAGTAATCGGCATAAGCAAGTTCTTAAAGCCGGAACTTGATTTAAAAACAGCTGAAAACGATGCAGTTTCTTTCAGAAACTATCTCGTCGAAAAGGCTGGATTTGCAGAAGATCACGTGAAACTGCTTTGCAATGAAAACGCCAGTCGAAGCAAAATCCTGTCAACACTGGGCAATTCATGGTTGTGCCGTGCAGCCGGTCCGGAAGATCTGGTTGTAATTTTCATTTCCAGTCATGGCAGCGCGCCGGATTCCGACAGCGAAGGCACTAACTACTTGCTTGCCAGCGACAGCGATCCCGACGACCTTTTCAGCAGCGGCATCGACATGCAGGCACTTGCAAAAATGATAAAAGCCCGGGTGCACAGCAATAGAGTCGTATTTGTTCTGGATACCTGTTATAGCGGTGCTGCAAGCAAAGGCTCAAAGGGTCTCTTGCGCAAAGCCAATGTTGATGCAGACAAGTTTTCGCAAAGCAGTGGACAGATTGTTCTAGCTTCAAGTTTAGCAAATCAGATTTCATGGGAAAGCGCAGACCATAAAAACAGCGTGTTTACGCGATGCCTGATCGACGGACTTCAGATCAAATCAGAAGCGACCACTCTAAATGAAGCTTTTGCATTCTTGAAAGACAAAGTTGAAACAATAGTTCTGCAAGAAAGAGGTGAATTGCAAAACCCCGTGCTTAAGGGCGCTCAGGCGGCAGCGACGATTTGCTTAGCAGCAAAAGTCACTGAAGCACGCAGCGCACCGGAAGATGAATTCTCAAAGGCGAAAAACAATTCACCAAGGCTAACTGCAAGTCCGCAAGCAAGCAGCAGTCAGGAGAGGTCGGTCATATCCGCTGAACTGAAAGAACAGCTTTTGCTCTTGCCGTTCATCGAAGGAAATGACTCAGGAACGAGCATGCCGGATTTTGAGGGACTTCCCGTAATCTTAGAGGAGCTTGTTCGCTTTCAATTAGCTTCCAGCCCCATTTCAAATCAAGTAATGAGTCCTTATGAGATAGGTTCGATACTGGGCAAAACCGGGCTTAACGGTATCTGGACAATAGAGGCAAGAAAAACATTAGGAAAAGCTGCCAGAGCAAAATATATTGCTCGAGTCAATCTTCTGTCGGCGTCTTTTGACAACGAAGGCAAAGTCGATTGTTCAGTATCAGTCAGAGTTGCTTCCGGTGAAACCGGTGATTACATCTGGTGCGGAAGCACCAAAGCCGACGGCTTCTCATGTCAGGGCGACAAAAACAGCAGGCTTCAATATCTGCGACGAAACGTGCTGCCTTACCTATCAAAATATATTAGCCGTGCTCTGATTGCAACTGTGAGTGCAAAATGAAAAAGACTTTCCATAATTGGCTTATAGTTCAGGCATTGTTCTGGCTTTCTTTACTGACAGTGCTTGCTGCATCCGAGAGTATTGCAGGCAGCGAAAAAGCATCTTTCGATAAGCAGCTTTCAAAACCAGCGACTAAGCTTCCCCTGCCGGAACTAAAAGCGAAATCTACAACTCAAGCCACCGGCGGACTGAGCTCGAAAACCCAAACTCCTGGACCTGCAGCTGTTAACCGCCCAATCAAAGACAAGTGGGCACTCGTTATCGGCATTAGCAAATTCGGGAAATCTGAGCTCAACTTAAAACATTCAGACAAAGACGCAAGTGACTTCGCAGCTTTTCTGGTCAGGGATGCACATTTCAAAGAAGACCATGTGAAAGTTCTTTTGAATGAAAAGGCCACACGCAAAAATATTCTTTCTGATTTGGGCAGTAAATGGCTTCCAAGAGTAGCCGCACCCGACGACCTGGTAGTCCTGTTCATTTCGAGTCATGGCAGCCCATCTGAAATGGATAGAGAGGGTGTAAATTACCTGGTCGCCTATGACACTGATCCGGACGATCTTTACGCAAGCGGAATTGAGATGCAGGAATTGATGCGCATGATCAAGTCCCGGGTGCACTCGGACAGAGTTGTGATCGTCCTTGATGCTTGTCATAGCGGAGCGACGAAGGCAAGCGCTAAAGGTCTAGTGCGGGAAGCAAACATTGATGCCAAAATAATTGCACAGGGGACAGGACAATTAGTAATAGCTTCCAGTGAGCCAAACCAGCAGTCCTGGGAGTTCAAATCACAAGAAAACAGCGTATTCACTAAATGCCTGATTGAAGGCTTGCAGAAAAACGGCAGCGCGACCACTCTTGGAGAAGCATTTGCCTTTGCGAGCAAAAAAGTCGAAAACACAGTATTGAAAGAAAGAGGAAAGTTACAAACACCTGTGCTCAAGAGTGCATGGGAAGGCAATGATCTGGTCTTAGCCGCAATTCCATCATCACCAAGAGATCTTCCGGCGAGCTTGAAAGAAGTGGAGAAAGAGCCGGAAGTAAATACATCCAAACTGCCGAACTCAACAGGCGGCAATATCGAAAAATCTTCTGATTACATTAAAGAGGCTTCAAAAGCGACCGAAGAATTTCCGACACAAAGATCAAAAGAAAAATCAGAAGACAGCAGTACAAGTGCGGAAAATGAAAATATGGCAATCGAGACGGATCAGGTCGACCTGAAACGGCTTGGTCTCCTGGATAATGAAGATACAAGCTCAAATACCAGGACTGGGAGCGCAAGCATAAAGCTGCCTCCATTGCCAAATCACGTCGCCATCATTCCATTTTCCGGACCACGTGATCTAAAGGTACGCCCCCTGGATTATATGAATGATCCCTCAATCTTGCTGCAGCATATGGTATCAAGCAAGCTCAAGGCCGCTTTAGGCCGTCGCTTGAAAAACGACTTTGATTCCGGTTCTGCTCTAGCAAACAGCGAACTGGCTGCCGGGACCATTTATGACAAAGAAAACATAATGAGCCTGGGAAGAGCATTTCAAAGCCGTTTCATCATCGATGTCAGCATAGAGCGTGCCGATTTCGACAAAAAAGGAAATTGTTATTTCGCCACGATATTACGGATATTCGACGGTGAAACAGGTGAATTAGCTTTCGTAGAAGGCAAAAAAGCTGAATGTCCTGCTTTCAGCGGTAAAGACAACGAGAAGAGCTTATTCCTGAGAACACAGGTTTTACCGCTGGTAGCCGAGCAAATTTCGCAAAGCATCCTCAACATTGTAAACCTGCAATGAAGCCAAAGTCGAACTCACTCCATATTAAGGCGCTAAGCTGAAACTGACTGTCTAATTTTCTCAGATCGCAGCTTCCAGATTTCTCCATCCAGAACTATGTGATGAATGTTCACGCATACGAAGATGGCAGCCGAGCATAGCGTATAGTTTGCACCTAAATTAACGAGAATTCCCGGTAATCCAAAATAAATCCCCAGCGAAAGAAGCAAGAAACAGCCCAATAATCTGCTGCTGGATGAATTGGAAAGCAAGCTTTTCAGCCTTTCAGTGCCGGATCTCTTATTTTGTTCCTTCCAATCAACACTCAAAACAATCAATAGATACTGAGTAGCATGAAAAAATGCAGAAACATACAACCAGTAAATACCTGATGCTGTCGGATTCAAGGTGAAGGCCGCAATCCCGGTAAGCATCGTCAAAAATGCAGAGAAGGGAAAGAGATCTCCACTTTTGAAGAAACGAATGGATAAATGCGTAACAAAATTGATCGCAGAAGCAATCAAGAAAAGCAGAGACGCATCGACAAATCCTTGAGGAAGAATGCCCCATGGCGGCACGGATTGCCCGAGAAAAGTCGCTGTTCCTGTTTGATTAGCAGCAAGCTGTTTACTCACGGCATAAAATGTCGTACTGCAAGTCAACATAAGCATTGAGAATCGTTCTTCAGAGTTGAGCTCGTAGTTATTCTTCAAGCAGTAGACGCGTGCAATACCGTAAGATTGAGCCATGAAATGGTGAGGCACCAGAAGCAGATAGATTTTTACCAGAACAGGTGTTATCGGTGCATAGAAACTGCCAAGTACTGCCACGGGTAGCAACAGGGCAGGCAAAATTTTGCTCTGCAACGGAAATGCATTTAGAAGCTCAGGCTTTCTGTATGTATGAATGATCGTCGCAGCACTGTGTACTTCAGCGAGAAAAACCGCCCCAAGTGATGATAGCCCAAGCAGAGCAATAGCAAATTCACCGCTTCTTCCGGCTCCAAGCAAAAAGTAATGAACAAGAAACAGGAGCCAGACGAGTCCGCCGCAAGCAAAGAATAAATCCAGCCCGGGACTCAAGATCCAGCTCGATGTCTTAGAACTCAAGTCAGACTTGTTTTGCTCAGACTCAAAAGATCCGCAAGCGAGGAGAACAGTTTCCGTGTATGAGCTTTTTCCGATTGAAGCAGTCATTCAAAAGCCTTTTCTAGTAATCAGCAATTAAACACTTCCATTTACTGAAGCATGAAAATTCCAAAGGCGATTCCGGCACCAAGGAAAATAACTACTGCAAGTGCAGCCAATTCCCAGACATTGGAACGACCTCTTTTGCTTATCAGAAACAAAGCCAGGGCAATAAAAGGGATAAATACAAGGTAATAAGGTACTTCGGGCTTGAGCCCGGTCCTGGCGATTGGTGGAGCGACGAATGAATTGGGATCAGGATTAGGTAGTCCGATTGTGTTGGTGGCTCCAGGAAGCATGGGCGCAGAGGATATCGACGGCAACATCGGCGGACCCTGCCCGGCATTCTGCGGGCCGGCCGGAGCTGACACAGAGCTGCGTCCTTCCGACCTGGACAATTTTTCTGCCAGATTTTCAGAGAATGAGGCTGGGGCTAGAATCAGAAAAAGTAAAAGACTGAGCAAAGAGAGAGCTAGCAGTTTCTCAAATCTTTTCAAATTATTCGTCTCCTGGAAAAGCAATTCTAAGTCCACCTTTGCAAAAGCAGCAGCATTAGACCACGCCTATTACTAAAACCCGGAAAGTCGCTCGCAAGCGAAACTAGAGAACGACTCCGACAGCATATCGACCCAAATCAAGAGTATAAGACAAAAGCACTTGGAAAGCCCCGGGGTTTTCCCTGAGATTCAAAAAATCATCTGGTAGGGGCGCCGCCATGCGGCGCCCTGATTTCGAGATAAGCCGCTATCAATAGATCCTTAGCTTCCTGCTAATCGCAAAGACTTGGACAGGGTGACGCATGGCGTCCCCCCAATACCGCTCGGTTAAGCACATTTCGCCTGTAGACGGCGTTTAGGGCTGTATTTTGTAATTGAAACAGTCTGG
>JAIEPM010000329.1 GCA_019748395.1 Candidatus Obscuribacterales bacterium | reverse complement strand
AACCTGAGCGCAGTCAACAATATTATCAACGCGGGCACAATAAGCTCATCTGCAAATCTGGCGATGACGGCAGGCGGCAGCATCGTCAACAGCGGAACAATTACAGCAGCTCAGAACATCAACCTTGTGTCGGCGCTGGGAAATATCACCAACAGCGGTTTGATTTCCGCAATTGCAGGCAATATCAATCTGGCGACAAGTTCAGCTCAAAACATTTTGATCAACAACACAAACGGCAGTATGGAAGCCATGCTCGGCAAAATCATGGCTTCAAGCGCTTCCGATATTTTAAATTCGACGTTAACAGTTCTGGGCGGTAACTTTAAGGCAAGCGAATATCTATTTGAAGCAAAAAACGGCGTGGTAAATGTAGATGTCGGCAATATGGTCGGCAAACTCAATGTCAACGCCGGGGAAGTTCATGTCAGCGCCGCCACTCCCGACTTACGCCTTGGTTCAATGTGCATCACAGGCGACCCGACCTTTTACAACACAAGCGGCGACATAACTATTGAAAGCGATTTGATTTTCAATTCAGCTTCATTCACACTCAACAACCTGGCTATAGTGGCTTCAGGCAATATAACAACAGGCTCCGGCGCCGGTCAAATCGATACAAGCGGCAGCGGCGTTAACGCCGGGTCTATATTGATGGTGGCCGGAGCAAATTTCACTACAAGCGGAACATCACCTGTCCCCGCAGGCGGGCAAATCACCAGCCCGCCCACCGGCGACAGCACAAGCACCCTGACCATTACAGGCGCCTCGGCCAACGGCGGCAGCATTGATCTCACCGGCGGGGGAAACTTTCCAATCACGTCTTTCAATACTTCAACGAATAACGGATCGGGCGGCTCCGTCACACTGGTTGCTTTTGCCGGAGCAAGCTCCAACACAGGCGGCTCCGTCACACTACCCAGTACGGTGACGATTAACACTGGCACAAGCCAGAACAATTCATTTACTTTGAACGGCAATGTCACAATCATTGCCGGGGCGACCGGCGGTCAAGGCATATCAATCGGCGGCATAAACAGCAGCGGCAACACAGTAACCACGCAAGCAGCCAACGGCGTTGTCACCATTGCCAACGCGACACCGCTGGTCATGGGCAATCCGACCAGCAGCGGCTCAACCGTATCGGGAACGGCTTTTGCAGGTGCATCGGCCTTGACGGTCAGCGACCCGGGAGACTACCAAACAAATTACTATGCGACCATAAACCCCTACGGCAGCAACGCCGAGCAAATAGTCGTAAGCAGCGTAAGTGGTGGACAGCTGCAATTAAACTCGAATCTACAGTACACACACAATGCAAATGAACCCATTTATTTTTCCGCTCCAACAAGCGCCAACCCCAGCCCTGCACCTGCCAACACGGCATTGGTGCAAGTAGTTGTTCAACCCAATGCAGGCGGCGTCGGAAACAGCAACTCATTCACAGGCGCTCCGATAAGCAACGGTATTTTTGCTCCCGGAACATTGCAAAATGCAAACATGAGCATAACAGGCGCCATCACCGCCGGTGCCAACGTCAATCTTTCCACCGGCGGTCAGATGAATTTGCAGGGCAACATAAGTCTCACCCAAAACCCGCCATCACCCACCAATTATCAGATCCCCCCCGGCTTTCCGGCAATAAATATACAAGCGAATTCCCTCACGGTCGGAGCCAATGCAAACATCAATGCTCAGGTAAGTGCCAATCCCATTCAAGTTTATAATCAGGCGAACGTACCGAATGCAGTCATAATCAACGCTCCGACGATTACAAACAACGGCAATATCGCAGGCAGCCTGATTAGCATTAGAACGACAAACCTGAACAATATCGGCAATATCAGCGGAAACGGCAATTATAACGCATACGTCGATATTGAAAGTACTGCCGGAAATTCATTGACTGTGAGCGGCTTGGGCACAATCACCGTACCGAATGCCGGAGCCGTAGTCGTTTCAGCGGCAGATGGACAGCAACTGAGTTTCAATGGAGGTCAAACTTTCAACCTGGGTAACGGCTCGGTGCTGGCCATAGATGCCCAGGCAGCCGGTGCCGGCATCAATATAGGCAATGGCGCCGGACTGACCATCATAGGAAATTCAGTCATCAGTATTAATACTCCGACGCTGACCCTGGGAACGAATTCGGTAATTGATGCCAGCAACGCCAATCCGACAGACCAGGCAGCAAGCAGCAGCTCAATCATCGCCATAAGCGGTGGTTACACGGCGAATCCTCTGAACATCGGCATTAATTCGGCAGCAACTATAAAAACAGGGACAGCCGGATTCATCCGCATGCGCCCGATCGATGGACAAAATATCAACTTTACGGGCAGCGGCACGCTCACAATCAGCAATGCGACTCTTGCAACTTCAACAGCAGGCTCGGTAGACCTTGGCACAGTAACTTTTTCAGGAAGCAACAATCAGACAGTCCAGGCACCATCAGGAGGCATATACGGAACAGCCTTCGAACCTTATGTAGGTGGTATCGTTCCCGGTGCCGCAAATTACACACTCTTCGGCGGCTACACTTTCGGTCAAACTTTAACTCTGCTCTCAAGCGTGGCAGCCAGCCAACAGTTTCAAATCGTCAGCACCTATAATTTCGGAACAACTGCAGACCCATCCGCACAAAACGGCTACGCACCACTGGGAGCAGCCGCCTTTGTCATACCAACGGCTAAGTTGCTTGGGTTGAGAGTTTCTGCCGGTGTCGGCATTCAACCGGGTGGTCCTGGAACAGCTTTAGATCTGCCGGGAACTCAGGCAGACATCAACTTCACTCTTCAAGCAGCTAAACAATATGGAAACGTGGTGGAGCTTGTAGTCGGTAACGAGTGCCTGGATCCAACGTCCCAGGCAACTATAAATCTTTCGCTGACAAATTTGTCCACTGATATAACGTATGCAAATACGCTGATGGGAACGCTCGGCTTAACCCTTCCGATAACCACAAGACAAAGACATGATCTCATGTCGTCGCAATCTTTCTTGCAGAACACGCCGGCCGGCGGCAACCCGAGCCTGGCGAATATTATCAACAATCAACTTAGCGGCTATATTTACGCCAACATTTATCCGTATTACGACAATTTGAATTTGACTGCAGCGAATTTCACTTCAACAGTTCAGCAGGACATGACCACTCAGTATACGGGAGTATACAATGCCTTCCAGACGGCGGGAGTTACAACAACCGATATTCGTATCGGTGAAACCGGCTGGGCGGCGCTACCGCCGACTCAGCCTGCAAATCTGCCGGCACCACCGGTGATGCCGAGCCAGGCAACCTTGCAATTTGCTCAAATGTATTACCCGGCTATGCAGCAATGGTCCGCGACCTCGAAGAACCTCGTCACCGGCAACACCGGCATCATAATTGCAGATTATTTTGAGTCCTTTGATGAACCCTGGAAAGTCAATTCCGGACCGCCATCGCAAAACGGCGAACCTTACTTCGGTATCTGGACTGCAACCGGTTCAAGCTCGCCAAGTCCTTACGGCGGCTACACACTTGCCAGCGTTCAGCAAAAATATCCACTGCCCCTTTATGGAAGCCCGACACCAATTCAATCTTTAAACAGCCAGAACGCAGTTCCCAGCGCCGTAACTGCATCAAGCCCGACCATTTCACCGCTTTTGAGCAACGCAGTATTCAACAATATTATTTCCAGCAACAGCGGAACTGCCGGACGAGGAACAATCCTTCCAACCGATATTAATCCTGAAATCAAAGAAAGCAACAATCAGCCGACGCCATTTGGAGGAGGCTCATTGGCAGCTGCGGCATTGTCTTTTGCACAGATTCCTTTAATTGTCCCGGGTCTCTCGCAGAACAGCAACGGCGAGATATACAGCGCCAACGTTAATCTTCCAAGCGGCAATGCGATCTTTGCACCGACGCAAGACATGAGCATCAATGCCAGCCTCGCCAGCGTTTTAATCGACGCAGGCTCTGTGGCAATGATTCTGCAAAACGGCGATGAAATGGCAATTATGGCTCTTCATGACGAACACAGTTCAGCCGTGAGAGTTTCGGTCAACGGCAGTCAGCTCGACGTTCCCATTGGAAGCATGCTGGTTTTAAGTAAGAATGCAAATGCAAAATTCGACGAACTGGATCTTTCCAATACAGTTCCTTTTAGAAGAGTTAACGACCATAATCTGGGCGGATTAAAAGCATACAGCGCTGAGTTCTCCTTGCCTTCAATGCTCAGCGACACGCGTTTCTTGAAACGCTTGCAAATGTCGGACAAAAAAGAAGAACAAGCACTTGCCAAAAAGCTGATGAAGAATGCCGCAGCCCTGACGCTTCTGACTAAGTCAAAGGGTGCATTTACTCCGCCTAAAGCAAAGAACTAATACTTTCAAACAAGAAAGTTCCGCAGACTAATCCGGCATCATATTTTGAGCACGAGCCAGGCAAAAATCCAACAAGGGTTTCACTTCCGGTGGCACGCTGAGCTGATCAAAAGTGACTTTGTTTTTCTTCTCGTTAAGCTCAATTTCAAAAGTATAGAGATAGACATCACGAGCCTGCGGCACCCGCTTGCCGGTTTGAGTGATGATATTGCTCTCTGTAATCAGGGCTTCAAGCTCAGTCATTTCCGGTCCGGGCTCGGCCGCAGTGTCAAACTGGCAGCCCAAAAATATTGGCGCAAAACCACCCGATTTCCTGAAGGCAAGTTTCATTGGTGAAACCTCATATAGGCTAGCTCAATCTAATCAACACATTTTACCGCTTTAAGCTTAGTGCTGAATTCTCAAGAGAAGATGTCTAAAGGTCACCATTAAGAGCGCTTGGAAAGCGGAAATATGAATGATTACTTCTTGTGATTAAAGAATCTGGTAAAAAAGCCCCTTCATATATAGATGGGTCGTAATCTTTGAGTTCTCGTAAAGGACTTGATGAGCCTGCTCAGGAGGTACGTCCCTTGAAAATTGCAGTTTGTATAAAGGCAGTTCCGGACACAGAAACGAAAATTACAGTCGCAGCCGATAAAAAAGGCATAGACACAACAGGCGTTCGCTTTGTTACCAGCCCGTTTGATGAGTTTGCTATTGAAGAAGCGCTTCAACTCAAGCAAAAGCATGGCGGTGACACATTCGTTTTCTCGATGGGTGGAGCTGAATGCACCGATGTGCTCCGCGACGCTCTAGCGCGCGGCATCGACAATGCAGTGCACCTGCAAGATGCGGCTTTTGCAAACCTCGACCCGCTGAGCACGGCGAAAGTGCTGGCTGCCGGCATCAAAGATGGTGGCTTCGACGTGATTCTTTTGGGTCAGCAAGGCGTCGGCGGCGACAACAGCCAGGTACCGGCAATGCTTGCCGAGCTTCTTGATCTTCCTCAAGTTACAGTGATCACCAAACTGGAAATTGCCGACGGCAAATTCAAAGCCCAGCGCGAAATCGAAGGCGCTCACGAAACAGTCGAAGGCACTTTGCCTGTAGTACTCAGCGCTCAAAAAGGTCTCAACGAGCCACGTTATCCCGGAATCAAAGGCGTTATGGCTGCTCGTCGTAAAGAAATCGCCGTTAAGAATGCCGAAGCCTTGGGTATTTCAGGCAAGGTCGGCGCAGATCACGCCAGCATGAATCTGGCTGAAATGGCTACACCGCCGGAACGTCCGCAGGGCAGACTGATTGAAGGCGACACTGATACACAGGTTAAGACCCTGGTTCAGTTGCTGAAAACAGAAGCCCAGGTCATCTAAGTTTTTTTGATAACGCAACAGATTTTAGGAGAATTGAAATGGCAAGCGGCATTCTAGTATTCGTCGAACAACGAAATGGCGCAATCAGAAAAGCCAGTATGGAAGCTCTTTCTGAAGCACGCCGCCAGGTAGGCGGCAAAGAGCCGGTGGTGGCTCTGATTGTCGGTGAAAATGTGAAAGCACTTTCAGCAGTCGCCAACAAGTGCAAACCGGACAAAATCCTCGTGGTAGACAACGCTCAGTTCGCGCAGTATTCGACTGAGGGCTACGCGGCAGCCCTCAGCACGGCGATTAAGATGCTTGATCCCCGTTATGTTTTTGCAGCAAACACGTCAATGTCAAAAGACCTGCTGCCGCGCGTAGCAGCTCGTCTTGATGCGGCCTGCGTCACCGACGCCGCCGAACTGAAAGTAGTCGGCGACAAAATTCAAGCAGTTCATCCGATGTACTCGGGCAAAACCAGAGGCACCTTCGAACTCAAGTCCCAAGTTTCGTTCGTTACTCTTCGTCCAAACGTATTTGCATTAACAGAGTGCGAAAACGGACACCATGCGGAAATTGTCGATTTGCCTGTGAGCGTAGACAAAATCCGCGCCAAGGTCACAGAAACACATACAGCCACCGAACAGAAGATCGAACTTTCAGAAGCAAGCATCATCGTCTCAGGCGGACGCGGCATCAAGGGACCGGAGAACTGGGGCGTTCTGCAAAATCTTTGCAGCGTACTCGGCGCTGCACTCGGAGCTTCACGCGCCGTAGTAGATTCCGGCTGGATCGACCACCAGCACCAGGTCGGTCAAACAGGTAAAGTAGTAAGCCCACAGCTCTATATAGCCTGCGGCATTTCGGGCGCCATCCAGCATCTGGCCGGCATGTCTTCCTCGAAAGTAATCGTTGCAATAAACAAAGATCCGGAAGCACCGATCTTCAAACATGCTACTTACGGCATTGTCGGCGATGTTTTCGAAGTAGTACCCAAGCTGACCGAAGAGCTGAAAAAGCAAAACGCTTAATCAGCATTTCAAAAGAAAGAATGAAAAAGGGGGCGCAGTGAATGCGCCCCCTTTTTTCCAGCGGCGAAAGAGCGGCTGCCGAAGTAGAGGGCGCCGCATGCCGGCGCCCCTAGCAGCAAAATGTTTGCAGATTAATAAAATCGAGAACTGCGTGCATGGAAATGTTGTCAATTAACAGCTCTTAAGTGCCTGAATTATGAGCTGCGCATAAATCTTTGAGCTTCTTGAAGAGTTCAAAAATGCTGAATATTCGACCGGCGTCAAGGCTGGAATGACAGCAGTGGCGGCTCTTGTCGATTCTCAAGATATTTAAATGCCAAGCAGTAACTTTTTTCTCAGACTTGTCAAGCTCGTGACACCTATAATTCCTGACTTAGAAGACACAGGGTTTTTGAATGTCCGAGCTCTATACAAATATATTGAGCGCCGTGGTGCTGGCGATTGCCGCCGGCACAATCGTTGAACTCTGGAAACAGCGTCACGGTCTGCTCAGTGATGAAGTCGGCGAAGAATTCAGATCGCTTTCCTGGCGCGTTGTCATCTTTTTGATCTTTCCATTTGTAGTCTGGATGGATTTACGTGCAAGTATTCTTGCCACTGAGTTTCTGGGCGGCTGGGTAAAAGACTGGCATTACGGCTTGCTCTGGTTTTCGGCTATTCCGCGCAGTCTGCCCAGCGCCGATCTACTGCTGCCGGCACTTTTTGCCGGTGTTTTAGTACAGTTCCTGCTTGCTCTCTGCTTAGTTCCTTCTTTGTTTTTCCGCCCGCATCCGTTTCTTGCCTCTGTAATCACGCAAACAATCTCATTGATTCTGGCAAGCAATTTGATTTTAGACCCCCTACTCGGCGTAGCAGGCGCCGGAAGCTCTCGCTGGCAAATCGCCTACGCGAGCGCCCCCAGAGACGGTCTTCTCCTTATTCTGGCCTTATACCTTTGTGCCTCGCTTCTTTTCCTTTTTGCAGCGAAAAGCAAAACGATAAGGATCTGGCTGGCGGAACTAACCAGCCCGGCCCTTGCCGAGCAGCTTCGTATCGCAATTTCAGAAGCTAAGTTCGATCGCAACAATCAATATCAATGCTGCCGACTGGCAATTCTTTTTGACAAAGCCGGTATGAAAAGCAACGCAGCAAAAGAGTTGCAACATCTGAGCAAAATCGCAGAAGGCAGCATTTATCTGCCTTTTCTGGAAGGCTTGCTTTCATATAAGAAACGCCATTACAAGAAATCCCGTCGTGCATTTGAGGCAGCCGCATCATTTCGCGATCTAAATGAAACCCTGAGAGCCACCTTTTTCTCGGCGGCAGCATGCGCCGCGTATGCGGATGAAGATACGGAAGGCTCACTGAACCTCTGCGATAGAGCACTGGAATTCGACGACAAGTCGCTGGTGGCACGCATGGTTAAAGTCGACGCTTACTTGCGTCTCGGCAAAAAAGAAGAAGCCGGAGAAGAAGTTCTGGCCGCGATACAGCGCGGTCTTGATTGTGATGTCGAGGACAAAATCCCGATGGATCCTGAACTGACTTTGCGCCAGATTTTTCGTTACCAGAAATCTGAAGCACGAAACAAAGAACTTGCTAAAAGCGAAGAAGCCGCTCTGGTAGAGTCCTGAAAGCTCAATTATTAAGGCAGCCGTGGTAGAAATACGATGAGATTTCTGCTATCTACACATTTGCCCCCTTTCCTTGTGTCGATTCTATTGCTACTCTGTTTTTGATAAGTTGCTCAGGGAATGCACAGATGCTAAAAACACAAACACCGCGCTATCAGACCGCGCAACCGCGTCAGACAGAAGCGCAGAAGTACTTGTGGGATGATTTTGTACAACAAGTAGCGTCTTATGCTCGGCGTCAAACAGTCACCCACAAAGGCAAGCCCTTCAGCGAGCGCATCGGCAGCAACAGCAGCGCAGACAAAGCCTGGTACAACAAGATTAACGCGCGCTAAGATTCGAAAGCGTTTCAGAGAGCCTTCCCTTGCTTAGCAGCTTCGGCTCTCAGTAGAAAAATCCATGCAGATATTGAGTACCTGCAATAATCACATCCCGTGCCACCAACCAGGGCAGCAGCAAGGCAAGAGTTCCCAGCCCTGTTAGAGTTCTGTTTCCGTCGCGGGTCAGACCCGGCAATGTGAAAAATCCGAAGAAAGAACCGATCATATAAACTTGAATAATAGTTGGCGCTATCCAGAGTCCATTCAGTAAAGAGCCTGTTTCAGAAAGAGCTCTCCAGATCGCCAGAAGATTTACCTGATCAAGACATAGAAATATCAAGCCAAGCCACTGTCCAAGCTTGGCTGTTTGAGTCCAGTAGTTCAGTGAAGCGACCCAGCACAAGAGCCAGGAGGCGCTGATGAAGCCGAATAGCCCAAAGAAAAACTCTTCCTGCTGCTGAGTTGAAAAAAGTGATTCAGGAACGGTTTGCGAAAATAGAATCGGACAAAAACAAAGACTGACAATAGAAAAACCCGCCATCAAAACGGATGTGCCGAAAACAGACTGTCGGCGCCCAGATAGAGCGGTCTTTAGCAAACTCTCTTGCACTCTGCACCATTTAGAAAAGTAGCATTTGTGTCAGTTTCAATTCTAGACCAAAACAAGATACAGCCCGTTCTTTATAAAGAAGACTGCAGTCTCGTTTCTTAAGCATCGCTAATCAAAGACCCTCTTTGCAACACTAAAGATTGCTCATAATGTATCAAACAAACTCATTTCCTCTTGGCTTCTCCGCTAAAGGATTTATAATTCTGTCCAGGAGAAGCCATTAAAAGCTTTATGGTTGAGAAAGTGAGTGGGCTGAATCACACTTGAAGCAGCTAGAGGAAACGATTTTGCGCAGACCACGCATCAGTGAAATGAAGATACGAAGCAGACTATTGCTTGTTTGCTTTGCTGTCTCTGTGCCGCTGCTATGCATTTGCGCCTTGATCATCTGGAAAGAATATCAAGGGCTATATCAGGCAGCCAAAACAACAGTCAGCTTTCAGGACAGCATTGCGGTTCGCAGCCTTTCACAGTGGGTTGCAACAGAGCTCTTTGAACTGAAAGCCTTGTCTCATGTGCCTGATATGCAAAACCCCTCCGCGCCCGAGAACAAGCGTTTGCTTGAAAATACGGCGCGCACGCAGCGCGACTGGAACGCGATCATTCAAGTCGATACCAACGCAAAAGTTTTGAACTCCAGCTTGCCTGTAAGCGATGCCACCCAGAGTGAGCTCAAAAGCCTGGATTTTTTCCGCTCCTTGCTCAAAAGCAAAAAACCGGCAGTATCCGGCTATGTCAGCTGTCCGGTTACCGGACATCATGCCATTCTTTTCGGCGTACCTTTGCTGAAAGACGGCAGGGTTCAATCAGTCTTGATTGCCTCCGTAAACCCGTCTGCAATCATCCGGCTTTTCAGCGGTCTTGGTGAAGACCACGGCTCTGTAATTGCAGTTATAGACAGCAATAAGAAAGTTCTGGCAAGAACTATAGATCCCGAACGCTGGGTCGGTAAAGATTTCTCGCATGCCCACTCGGTTCAACACGCTCAAAAGGTTGCTCGCGGCGTTTTCGATGCAATCGGCATAGCCGACCACACACGCAGAACCTACGCTTTCGACCGTGTTGCCGAAACCAACTGGATAGTGGTGGCAGGCATCCCGTCGGAAGCCATCTACGGCTCGGCGCATGATCGCTTGCTTGTTATGCTGGGTTCGGCATTGATCGCTATCGGCGTGTCGATGGCAATCGCTTACAGAGTAACCGGACATTTCACCGGTCCAATCAACGAACTGGTTCGTGAAGCTGTCAGCATCGGGCGCGGCGATTTGAGCAAAAGAGCTGCGATTAAACAGGGCGGCGAGCTGGGATTGCTGGCCCGCGCTTTCAACCAGATGGCAATAAACCTCGAGTTGAATCGAGACTATAAGCAGATGGTGGAAAAAATTGCCGACTCGATTCGCCAATCTCTGGATCTCGATCAAATCTTGAACACAACAGTCACTGAGCTTGGTCAGGCTCTTTCGGCAAGTCGTTGCTGCCTGGCACTTTTCGGCTCGGCCGGACAGAGCGAAAATCTTGTCGGCAGCGAGCTGGAATTCAATTATGTCTGGTGGGATCCTGAAAAAGCCGGAACTGCGCTCAATCACTGTTCTGTTTTGATCACAGAAAACAGCATGCTCAAATTGATACTTGAGCAAAAAGCCATACTATCGCTTGATGTAATGGATACACAAGCACTGACTCCGCTTTTTGAAAAAGACGAAAATTCGCCGGAAGACTGGCGTGCAATCAAGTCTCTGATTGCCTGCCCGATTGTATTTGCAGATCAGGCAGTCGGCATGATTCTGGTGCAGCAGTGCGATGTCAGACGAGCCTGGTTTGATCTTGAGCTTGAGCTTGTAGAAGCAGTTGCAAATCATGTCGCACTGGCGATGGAACATGCAAACCTCTTCACCAAAACAAAAACTCTGGCCGAGCAAGAATTTCTGATCAATAACATAGTCCGCTCAATCAGAGCATCGCTTGATACCGACACTATCTTAAATACAGTCACCGGCGAACTGGGTAAAGCACTGGGCGTCGATTATTGTCAGATTGCAATGCCGCGCGCCGAGGGTCCGCTCGTGGTCACTCACGAATGGCACAGTCTCGATTTGCCGGACAGCATCGGCTTGAATCTTTATGACAGCAGACTAGATTTTGAACCGGGCACTGAGTCGATTCTGGATCTGAACAATCTGCTGGGAATTGATCTTGGAATCCTGAAAGACTTCGCAAGCGGCAGCGCTGCCGGAGAAATTCCGATTTCAGCAATCGCCGACGTGCATCTGGACAGCCGAACCTATGCTTTTAAAGAATTCCTGAGCAAGCTTTCTTCACGCTCACTTATTGCAGCACCCTTATTGCAAAACGAACGCTTGCTCGGCATTTTAATCATGCAGCAGTGCCGAAATCCGCGTGAATGGCATTCCGGTGAAATCAGGTTGGCCGGAGCGATCGCAGACCAGCTGGCTGTGGCCATTTCACACGCCGAACTTTTTGCACAGGTAAAACATCAAGCAATCACCGATGGTCTAACAGGCTTATACAATCACGTTTACTTCAAGAACCGGCTCTCCGAAGAACTAAAACGCGCCCACAGAAAAGGCACCCCCTGTTCGCTTTTGATGCTCGACCTCGACAAACTGAAACAAATAAACGACACCATGGGTCACCCCATAGGCGATGCCGCCATCCGTCAGGTAGCCATGGTTTTAAAAAATCTACTGCGCTCCGGCGACACAGCCGCACGCTACGGCGGCGAAGAATTTGCCGTGATTCTGCCGGAGACGCCATTGAGCGAAGCCCTCTTAATCGCAGAAAGATTGAGACAAAATATCAATCGAAATCCGGTGCCCGGACTTGGAAATATTTCCACATCAATCGGTGCATCTTTCTATCCGGTTCATGCAGAATCGCCGTCAGAACTCATTGATAAAGCCGATAAAGCGCTCTATGTTGCCAAACGCGGCGGCAGAAATCGCGTTTGTGTCTGGAGCGATCCGCAACCGCTGCATGTCTCCGAAGTGGAAGATGTTTCGATCATCCCGATCGTCCAGCAAGTCTAGAAAAATAGAAAATCTCTTCAATTTGCTAGAATCATCGTGTTCTGAGGACGGCGAAATGAAACGATTGGTTCTATTTGACATTGATGAAACGATGATCTACTCCGACGGAGTAGGGCGAAGAGCAATGGAAACGGCTCTCAAGCAGGTTTTCGACGAGCGGCTTGATGCAGGCCGGCACAATATGTCAGGCAAAACAGATCCTCAAATCTGCTTTGAACTGCTCAGTGAGCTTGGCTACAGCCTTGATGAAATCAAGTCTCGCCTGCCGCTGGCTTTCAAAGTTTACCTGGAACGGCTTGAACTGGAAATTGAGAATGCGGGCAAATACGGCTTGCATCAAGGCGTGCTCGAGCTCTTGAGAGAGCTGGAAAAACGCCCCGAAATTCATCTGGGATTACTAACAGGCAACATCGAGGAAGGCGCCAGACTGAAGCTTGAACCTTTTGATTTGAACTCTTATTTTGTTTTCGGAGCTTTCGGTTCAGACTCGGCCGATCGCATGGACTTGCCTCTTTTTGCACATAAAAGGGCTGAGGAAGTTTTCGGAAAAGAGTTTCTGAGAGAAGAAATTGTCATTATCGGCGATGCGGTCAACGATGTTCTCTGCGCGCAGGGTTATGGTGTCAAAAGTATAATCACAGCAACAGGTAAAACACCCAGGGAAACCCTGGCCGGGCTCAAACCCGATTATCTTTTCGATTCCCTCCTGAACACAGCCGAGCTTATCGAAGCGATTCTGGCATAGACTTCATTTGCTTAGATCAGTAGTCAAGAAAAGTCTTTAAGAGCTCGATGCATATATAATTTGCAAGCCCGGTTAAGCAACTTGCTCGGCAATATTACTGAAATCGACAATCCAGAGCGCAAAGTGTCAGAAGAATTTGAAAACTGGCAGAAAGGGAAAACGTTAGAAAGCGTTACTGTAGTAAAGGAAGCAAATAT
>JAIEPM010000480.1 GCA_019748395.1 Candidatus Obscuribacterales bacterium | reverse complement strand
GCGAACCCAGTCAACTACATAAAAGCCTGCCTGCTATTCGCAAACGCAATGTCGGAAAACTCAAACTCTGGCAAAAAGGCGTTCTTCTGGTTGGCGTGCCGATTTTGTTTGAAGTCCTTCTAGTCGGTGTTGTATCCTTGCAGCTTCAGCAAATCGACCACTACCGAAAAATCGAATTAAAGCAAAGAATCATCGCCGCCAACGCCAGCAGAATGCTTGAGCAATATCTGAAACTAGCGATCATTGTTTCAGTAAACCGCTCGCAAGATAACTGGATAGCCTTTGAAAATTGCTATAAAAATCTGCTGGCAACAAGACAAACACTGGCAGCTCTGGTTAAGAACGACAAGCTTGCTTACGAACACTTCAGGTCAGTTGAAGTCTTCAATGAAAAAACCGACTCCTTTTTTCATAAAGCGAGGAAGATTCTGGAAACTAAAGGTTACTCAAGCGCCCTGCACGAAACGGCATTTGTGGGCAAAGAAGCGATGATTCCCATTTCTGCCGGGGTAGCAAGGCGATTGCAACGGCTCATCGACGATGCCGAGAAACGCGAATTTCATCCCGAGTTACAAGCCAGACAGAGAAGCGGACAGGCCACGGTCTTGCTTCTGGGACTGACAAGCAATCTAGTTGTCTCACTAGTTCTGGCTCTCTATTTCAGCAAGGACTTAAGCTCAAGACTTGCAACCCTGGCAGATAATGCCGAGCGCCTGGCTCAAGAAAAAGAATTGAATCCGGAGTTGGGTGGTAAAGACGAAATTGCAGAACTGGATCGAGTTTTCCATAAAACCGCTACGGCACTGGCATCTGCCCGCAAAAAAGAACGAGCAGTTTTCGATAACTCGCAAGATCTTATTTGCGCCATGGACAGCAAGGGGAATTTTTTAAGCTGCAACCCGGCTTGCGAAAAAATGCTCGGCTATTCCCGGGAAGAGTTTTTAGAAAGCAACATAATATCCTTAAGCGCTGAGCCTGACAGAGAAAGCACAAAAAAGATCTTGCTTTCCGACTTCGCCAAAAATCCAATTAAAACCTGGGAAAGCCGGGTTATTCGCAAAAACAAGCAAGAGTCTTATTTACTCTGGTCTGCCAGCAAGGCGGAGCAGGACGAAGAATTTTACGTGCTAGCTCACGACATTAGCAGCAGAAAAGAACTGGAATTACTCAAGCAAGAGTTTCTAGCGGTTGTAAGCCACGATTTGCGCACGCCTCTGACTTCTATCTCAGGAATCAGCAAACTAATTATGGCGGGAGCTTTCGGAGCACCGTCGGCTGAAGCAATGGAGAGTTTGAAAAAAAATCACAGAAGAGGGAGACAAGTTGCTTGAAATGATCAATGATTTGCTCGATATAGAAAAGCTCGAAGCCGGTAAGATGCAGCTATTAATTGAAGAGCTGCCAATTAATGAGCTGCTTGAGAAAGCTCTTGGAGACATGAGCTCTGAAATAGATCTTTCAGAGCCGAGCGAAAATATCTCGATTGCCGTGGACAGAGATCGAATGCTTCAAGCACTGAGCAATTTAGTTTCCCATGCTTTAAAAACCCGAGTGGGCAAAGAGCATATTCAGTTAAAAGTAGAAAAGCACGCAGACTTCGTCGAAATCAATCTCGAAATGAAGGGTCTGCCGATTCCCGAGCATATGCAAGAGCGGCTTTTTGATCGCTTCGGCAGAAATATATCAAGCGATGATATCGACGATCAAAACAGCGGTTTAGCATTGCCGATAGCAAAGCGCATAGTTGAAAGCCACGGCGGCAAGATTGGCGTGAAATCCGATGAAAATCAAAAAACAAATATCTTCTGGATGAGACTGCCGAAGCATTAGAAAAGCTGCTCTCAAATTCCGGTTTCAAGCTTGCTCACGCGGTAAGAAGCATCAAGAGGTTGATCCGAATATCGTTTGATATAACCGGTACCCGCTTTTTGCCTGGAAGCGACTTTGTAATGCTTGAGCGCCTCCTCCTGCCTGCCCATCATTTCATCGCAAACACCAAGATAATAATCAGGACCGTTGTAATAATTTGCCGGAAGTTCACCCGGCAGCACTGGTGAAAAGCGACAAAAACCTGATTGACAGGAGCGAAAATCGGCGCTTGCAATTGAAGGTTTCTCTTGCTCCAGCATCAGCTTGCCATGCGCAAAACGCGCATCGCCGGAGTCGGGAGCCAGACGCATCGCTCTTTCCAGATCTACTTTGGCTCTATCATAATTTTTCAGATCCATATAACAAATGCCGCGTTCTGTATAAGCAGCAGCAAAGTTAGGATCAAGCTCGATTGCTTTACTAAGATCGCCGATCGCAGAGCTGGTGCAGCCGATGATTCCAAAGAGATATCCTCTCATATAAAGAGCGTTCTTGTTTTTGGGATTGACTGCAAGCGCAGCATTTTGAGCATTCAAAACAGCAAGAAGCTGATTGCCCACAGCTGAATTCCTGGCGCTAGCCTTCCAGGCTTGCAAGGTAGCGAACTCCTGACTTTGCGCCTGCGCAACAGAGCTGCTGCACAACAGAGCGATTGTGCAGTAGCCCATTATTGCAGCCGTTCTAATAATTCTGTTTTTTGCCAGCCGGGCTAAGCTGTGAAATTCATGCAAGCAATAGATTGTCATTTAAGCCTCCTCCACCCTCCAATCCAAGCGATATCTTCTAGTCCTGATTAGCATCTTAGCCAATCAAGGTGCGCAAACGATGGATTTTATGGAGATACTGTGGAGGCTAAAGACTAACTGCGCCAGCGCAAAATCGAATCTGGAACGGGGTTCTTGAATGCGCGTTTTTCACGGCGTGAATCAGCCCATTCTTTTTTCAATCGCAAATACCAGGCACCAGGA
Source organism: Candidatus Obscuribacterales bacterium (assembly GCA_019748395.1). Classification (GTDB taxonomy): domain Bacteria; phylum Cyanobacteriota; class Vampirovibrionia; order Obscuribacterales; family Obscuribacteraceae; genus JAIEPM01. The sequence goes on along the minus strand of JAIEPM010000480.1, from coordinate 10,382 downwards.
GTGCCTGCGTCCTTGATTGTCGGAATTAGTTTGGGCTTATGCTTCAAGCAAGCTTCCTGCTTGATGGCGACCGATTGATCTTGACCAAGAAACACAGTCACAAAATATTGAACAATCGGCTCAATAAAGCCCGTACCGGGAAAAGTCCAGTAAGTAGTATGATTCAACTCCGTGTGGGTTTCATCAATCGGCGTCAAGCAGCTAATTCCTGCTATAAAAGTTCTGCCTGCGAAAGTCAAATATTCTCGACGGCAACCAGGCAAGCGGAAGCTGTACTCATCTTCTATGTACTTGCCGAAGAGTTTATAAACAATTGAGTGCGCATTGGGCTGGTGTTTCACTGCAGTCCAGCCGTTGCCTTCCGGAACATAATGCTTGGTTTTCTCTCTCAAAGTTTTGGCGGAGCGCCACCACCAGGAGTTGTGTATATAAGGAACATGAGCCGGATCTATGAGAGCCAGCGCCGCGTAATCGATATGAATAGGCAGCATCAAAGTAGTAGTGGCTTGTTCGTAAAGCATGTCACCAAGCCCGGGAGCTTCAGGAACTTCAGGCAGGTCTGCAGTGTTCTCACCAAAATAAACCCAAACGCCGCCGCGAACTTCGCGGACAGGATAGCTGGCAGTTTTGATTTTGCAAACCGGAAAGGACTGATCCGAACAAAGAGACGGAATTTCCTGGCAGCTTCCGGCCGTATCGAATTTCCAGCCGTGAAAAGGACATTGCACGGTTTTTCCGTCAAAAACTCCGTCACTGAGAGGCACGGCTTGATGCGGACAGATGTCTCTCAGGGCAAAAGCCTTGCCCTCACTGTCTCTACCAAGCAAAACCGGTTCGCCGAGCATGGTTTTCGGCATCATTTTGCCTGGCTTCAGCTTTTTCGAAGCCACAGCGAAGTACCACATATCGCGTAGGAACCATTGCCCGAGCCCGCCAACCTGCGCCTGGCTTACCGATTCGAGATCGGAGAGCTCTTGCCCGTTCAGCTCGGTTTTCTTCGGGTTGCTCAGGGTGCTACTCATGAAACCTCCAGCAGTGGAGCTTAGACAGACTTAAGCTGTTTAAGCAAAATCGGCAAAGCTTATGGTATTCGGCGCCTAAAGCGGCAGTCAAGGTGCAAACAGTAATTATTGGGCAGGAGTTTTCAAAATCTCACATATTTGGGCTTCCAAAGCCGGTTGTCAGGGATGGATAATTCATATTGAACTCTGCGCGCTCAGAGCCAGATTTGCTAAAGCCTCAGAAAGGGATATCCATGATTCGAGCATTGACTGCCACATTGACTGTGTTGTGCCTGGCGGGCATCACAGGCTTGCCTGCTTTTGCGGATGAAAGCACGGACGCTGCCTCTTCAAGCTCCGTCGCAGCCAACGAATCCTCATCTGATACCGACAAAAAAGCCATCGCTGAAAACAAAAAAGACAGTGACGATTCTAAAGACTCCAAAAAAGAGTCTAAGAAAGACGATGGCGATAAAAAGAAATCAGCTTCAAAAACAGACTTAGCAACAAGATTAGCTTCATTTACTACAGGTGTTGTGTTCGGTACGCCGATTGCGATTGTTCGCAGAACCGGCATGGAAATCGCCCAAGGCGAACGCGATCTGATCGGCGAAGCAGACACCTGGTACAAGAAGGTCGCAATGGTATTTCCGGGCTTCATCGCAGTTCCCTATGGTGCCGTAAGTGGTGGCGTGGGCGGTTGCGTTTATTCAGTCAAGAACGCCTGGACCGGCAGCGGCGATGCGCCATTCGGCAAAGAATCCTTCAGCCTCGGCGATATCGGCAATTAATACTGCCTCCGGCATTCCTCCGTTTTTAACCTTTTGTCCTCGAGACGGGCGCCGCAGGGCAGCGCCCCTAGCGGACTTTCAGCCTACTATCACCAATTACATAAGTTTCACCCTGCTCGCCCTCCTCTGGTAGGGTCGCTGCCATGCGGCGCCCTTTTCCGTGCAGCGCCTTTTCCACGCTGCCGTGGGCGCACTTTTTAGCGCTGTTTATCCTGACCGGCTATTTCTTTAGCTATGTCGGAAAGAAGATCATCGGCTTTGCCTTTCCCAAGAAGCACAGTGCTTGCGATGCGCTTTTGCAGGCGGGTTTTGGCTGTCAGCGGCGTACCGCAAAAACTGGAGTTGGCAGAGTCGATTTTCCGATAGGTTTCCTTCAGGTAATTTTTCAAAAGGTCCATGGCAGACGCCTCGCTATAAGCTCATACATTCATATTAGCAAATAATCGAGACTATACCTTGAGAACCGCGTGAGGTTGGCTATAGGGCGGCAGTTCGACGTCTACGGACTCGACTTTCCAGATTTCCTTGCAATACTCTCGAACCGAGCGGTCCGAAGAGAATTTGCCCATTCGAGCAACGTTCAGCATGGACATTCTGGTCCAGCGATCCACATCTTTATATGCCTGGCCGACCTGATCCTGACATTCGACGTAAGAGTCGAAATCAGCCAGAAGCATGTAATCATCGTGACCAAGCAGTGCATCAACAATCGGTCTGAACAATTCTTTGTCGCCATGAGAGAAGTGACCGGAGGAAATCAGGTCTATAACTTCTTTCAATTCGGGATTCGCCAGATAGAAGTCATAAGGATTGTATCCTTGCGCTTTACGCTGAGCGACTTCTTCGGCGGTTAAGCCAAAGAGGAAGAAATTATCCGCGCCCACATCTTCACGCATTTCTATATTGGCACCATCCAGAGTACCAATAGTCAACGCGCCGTTAAGGGCGAACTTCATGTTTCCGGTACCTGAAGCTTCCTTGCCTGCAGTTGAAATTTGTTCTGAAAGCTCGGCTGCCGGATAAATCTTCTGAGCCAGTTTCACAGTAAAATCGGGAATGAATACAACTTTCAGGCGATCATCTATATCTCTGTCGTCATTAACAACATCAGCCACAGAATTGATCAGTTTGATGATCAGCTTAGCCAGATAATAGCCCGGCGCTGCTTTACCCGCAAAAATAAAGGAGCGCGGCGGATAAATATCGAGCTTGGGATTTTTCTTGAGCTGGTTATAAAGCCGGATAATATGCAGAACATTCAAGTGCTGCCGCTTGTACTCATGCAAGCGTTTTGCATGCACATCGAACATACTGTGCGGATCAAGCCGCACGCCGCAGGTTTCATTGATATGGCGAGAGAGAATTTCCTTGCGACGCAACTTAACAGCGCGCCAGTCCTCCTGGAATTGCTTATCGTCAATAAACTTCTCAAGCTTCTTCAACTCATCGAGCTTAGAAACCCATTCATTGCCGATTTTGCTGTCGATTAGTTTGGACAGCTCAGGATTACTGACCACCATGAATCGGCGAGGTGTAATCCCGTTAGTTTTATTGCTGAATTTCTCAGGGCTGATCAGATTAAAGTCATGCAAAACATCTTTCTTCATCAGCTCAGTGTGCAAAGCCGCCACCCCATTAATAGAATGGCTGCCGACACAGGCTAAATGAGCCATGCGCACATAACGCTCACCGCTTTCATCGATAATCGAGAGACGGCGCACGAGGTCCTCATCTCCCGGAAAACGATGCCGAACAGTGTCGAGAAAACGACGATTGATTTCATAAATGATTTCAATATGACGCGGCAGCAACTCGCTCATCAAAGAAACAGGCCAGCGCTCTAGCGCTTCCGGTAGCAAAGTGTGATTGGTATATGCAAAAACTGCCACAGTTGTTTTCCAGGCAGTATCCCAATCTTCTCCATGCTCGTCCATAAGCAAGCGCATCAGCTCTGGAATCGCAATTGAGGGATGCGTATCATTTAGTTGTACTGCGAACTTGGATGCAAATGTCGCAATCGACATACCTGCATCCAGATGGAATCGAATCATATCCTGCAGGGAGCAGGAAACAAAGAAATACTGCTGCTCCAGCCTCAAGCGCTTACCTTGTGAAACGTTATCGTTTGGATAAAGAACTTTCGAAATATTCTCAGAAACGATTTTGTCTTCCACCGCACCGCTGTAATCACCAGCATTAAATGCCAGAAAATCAAATGACTCCGGAGACTCGGCTTTCCACAATCGCAAAGTGTTGGCAGTATTGTTTTTGTAACCTGAAACCGGCGTATCATAAGGTACGCCGTTGATAACGCGCTCCGGCACCCATGCCACTTTGAAGCGGCCCCGTTCGTCCGTATATTTCTCGGTGTGCCCACCAAGCTTCACACGAAAGACTCTCTGCAAGCGAGGAATTTCCCAGGGGTTACCGTAACGCAGCCATTTATCACTGATTTCAGTTTGCCAGCCGTCGCGAATTTCCTGGTCGAAAATTCCAAACTCATACCTGATGCCGTAACCGATAGCCGGAATTCTCAATGTTGCCAGCGAATCGAGATAGCAAGCCGCAAGCCTACCAAGACCGCCGTTACCCAATCCGGGCTCTTCTTCGACTTCAAGTAATTTTGCAAAATCCAACCCGGATTCTTCAGTAGCTTCTTTGACTTTCTCGTAAATATCCATGTTGACCATGTTATTCTCCAGCTGAGGTCCAATCAGAAACTCTGCCGAAAAATAACAAACCACTCGAACTTCTTTGCGCAAATAAGTTTGCAGCGTATTAAGCCAGCGAGCCAGCAAACGGTCTCTCACCGTATAAGAGAGCGCCATATAAAAATCGCGGTCATTTGAGATTTGCGGTAACTTGCCCTGAACGTAATATAGATTGTCAGCCATGGCGCGGCGCAAAGTCTCCACACTAAGACCTGTGCGATCGTCCTCGACAATTATTCTCTCCGTAGGCTTATCTGCCATTATCGCTCCTTTGACTCAAGTCACCGCTGCGGCCAACGGTTGCCGTTGCATGCCTGCAGAACTCATTGCATGATGACAAGCTCAATCATGCCGGCTGCAAAGCAGACATATTATATCGCCATCAGCTTGCCATGATATTAGCCGGATTCAGTCAGGAAGCCGCTATACCTTGCTCTCACTGCATAGAGCGCAGTCGACCATATGTTTTGATTTGCAAATGCGGCACGTGTCCCGAGCCTCCCGCCGCGTTTCGTCCATGCCGCCGCTGACCACCGTCTTTCATAGTAGCGGCTTTGCCCATGCTCTCGGTTTCGAGTCTTTTGCCGTTTTCATCGAGACTGTCTTCATGCTTGTCGTAAAAATGGGTCCCATAATCGCTGAAACGTCCGGTATCAAAATTGTTATAAGCAAAAAAAGGTCGCTGACTCATGCGTTCATGCATAATTTCATCAGTGGTCTTTACCAGATCGTCGCCGCCCTCTTGCCAGGACACGGCATGAAAATTCGGCGCTGAGCGCAAAGTATCCGAAAAAGGACGCGACAACTCATGCTTCCTGTCAAAATCTTGCATATGGCTTCTGGCAACCAGCTCTTTAGAATGGTGCTTGAAATGATCGATATGCATCGATGCAAACTGAGCGCGCTTTTGCTCAGGGCTGAGAGAGCGTTCGCGGTAAACCGAGTCGAGACGTTCTGCCAGATCCAGCTCGCCGACAAGATCTTGCGGATTCCAATAGCCAGGCAGGCAATGAAGTACCGTTCCATCCGGGTCCATTACGAAGAGTTGGATATTGTGAGGACCAGCACCATTGGTGGTTTCAATTGCATTGCTGGTCACGGTATGCACGCCAGAATTGCCGCAATACGGCTGATCGCTTATGTCTCGATAGCCGCAAACAAAGCGATTTCTCAGCGTCGAGAATGCAGGTTCTTTGGAGAGCGACACGGCTCTGAGGCTATTGCCTGCGCTTCAAGTTTTGCCGTCCATGCTGCCCAACATGTGAACCCAGAACACAAGACGACCGCTTTTGGCTGCGTCCTGCCTGGCCTGCTCCAGATTGTTGTACCAGTTAATGCGTTTATTAACCTGAAAGTTCTCGCGGCGCGCTTCATTGCCGCTCAAAACGCTGACTTTGTCTTTATCTGCGGCAACCGGCGCCGCAGATAGTAGACTCAGGCATGCAAGAACTATAAAAGCTCTGTATTTTTGCATTTTGGAAACAGCTCCAGCTTCCTATAAATCAATAATGCCCTGACAAAGACAAGCAGTCAAGAGCCGGAATCTAATATTCGGTCGGGCAAAACCCGGTTTCCAACAAGATTCAAAATAACTTTGAGCTGGGAATATCTCGAATTGACGGTTCTCTTTCCCCGCTAAAATGTCCATTGCGGACAGACTTCTTCCGTGAACGGAGCGCATGTTTTGAAGCTGAAAGTCTTTCATAAGGGTCTCATTCTGGTTGGAATACCACTGCTTGTTGAGCTTGTGCTCATAGCATCACTCTCGCTCTTGCTAAACCAGGCAGATCAGGAAAAAGCCAAAGAGCAAACTTATCGAAAGTATGCAGCTTTGACGGCCCGATTGATGGCAATGACGTCGGAAGCACCATACTTGCTCTTCATGTCAATTCAGTTTCAAAATGAAAAACTTTATCAGAGCTACGAGAGAAGCATCAATGACATCAAGGCCTACTCAGACGAGTATGAAGAACTGGTAAAAGCACACAAAGAACTGACAGCCGACACCGAAACACTGAAAAAAATGATTTCGCAGCTCATGGATATTGCTGCAGAAATCGGCGAATCAAGAAAAACCATGAGCGTCATGGACTTGATGAACCGCATCCCGGAATTTCGTCAAAGATTTGAAGCTTTAAAAGACGTTGCTGTCACCAAGCTGGCACAAATGGTACAGCAAGGCGAAGAACAGACTATTGAAATTCAGGCAAAACAAGCCAACATCCGCAATATGATCACAGTCATCCTGACTCTCGGTGCGCTCTTCAACATTGGCGTAGGCATTGCCCTTTCAATGTTTTACAAAAGCAGCATCATGGAACGCATCAGAACTATCACAAAGAATACAGTTGCTCTGTCCAAAGGACAAAAGCTTCTTCCCCAAATAGGCGGCGATGACGAAATTGCGCTTCTAGATAAAAGCTTTCACCACATGCATGAACAACTCGTGGAAGCGTCGGAGCGTGAAAAAGCGCTTTTCAATAACGCCAGTGACGTAATTTGCGTGCTAGATTCCAACAATAGATTCAGCAAAGTAAATCCAATATGCTTTCAATATTGGGGATATAAGCCGGAGGATTTGATTGGTGTTTCTCTAACTGATTTGATCTGCGAAGCTGACCTTCCAACAACGGAAGATCTTATTATTAACGCAAAATTGAGCAAAACTCCTGTTTCTTTCGAGAATCGAGTAAAAACAAAATCAGGCAAAACCATTGAAGTTCTTTGGTCTGCCTACTGGTCGGAGAGCGAGCTTAGCCTGTTCTGCATAGTTCATGATATCAGTGAGCGCAAGCAAATAGAGCGCATCAAGAAGCAATTCCTCGCAATGATCAGCTCCGATCTAAAAACGCCCTTGAGCTCAATTTCAGCCTCCGTATCGGTGCTAATTTCCGAGCTGAAAGATACGATGCCTAAGATGGCCGTCGACAAACTCGACATGGCCAAGAAAAACGTGCTCAGGCTTCTTGGGCTCGTAAACGATCTCCTTCAGATCACGGAAATGGATACCGGTAATCTTGAAATCAGGAAAGAAAATAACAATATAGAAGAAGTTCTTCGTCGCTCTATGCAAGATGTCGAAGCCATTGCCGATAAGCAAAAGGTCAAACTGCATCTGGTATCACTGCCGGGTGACTGGTATGTTGATCCGAACCGCATTATGCAGGTTCTTGTAAATCTTCTTTCCAACGCCATAAAATTTTCGCCGGAAAACGGTATTGTCACACTTTCAGCAGAGCGACAAGGTGACTACGTTTTATGCAAAGTCATTGACCAGGGACGGGGTGTTCCAGAATCGCACAAATCGGCAATCTTCGAAAAATTCAAGCAAGTCGAAGCCGCAGATGGAAAACGCAAGTCCGGAACTGGGCTCGGCTTGCCGATATGCAAACAAATAGTTGAAGAGCACGGCGGCATCATCGGTGTAGAAAGCAGCGAGGGGAAAGGCAGCACTTTCTGGTTTCGAGTGCCAATCGACGAGACCGTCAGCATGAAGATAAGAGCTCAGACAAAAGCTGCGCAGGCAGCGAAGCTCGCCTCAAAATCTCGCATAGATGTTCCGGAAAAGGCAAATACAATCGAATCCACCCTGCTTACACAAGTGCAACGTCCCAAAGGCGGCAGTAAGCTCAAATTGGCATGGAAGGGAGTAATACTGATCGGGATACCCATCATTTTCGAAATGATTTTCGTGGGAGCACTTTCGCTTGTTTTAATTCAAGTAGATCACGAGCGTGCAACCGAGTTGCATCAACGCAACATTGCATTCAACGCATCAAAACTACTCAACCTTTACTTCAAAACAGGGCTATCAATGGCCGGCGACAAAAGCATCCGAACCTGGTTAAACATCGATAAATGCTTTAGAGAAGCCGATCAGGTTAAAGACGAATTGCACAAACTTGTCGAGCACGATCAGTCCTCACTAGAACATCTTATCAAAGTAGAACAAGCGCAAGAAAAACTAGTACGTTTTGCAGAGCGTGGACGGCGCATCATGTCGAGTCCATACGATGGCTCCAGTGAAGCCCTGCGAGTCGGCACAGCTCTTGACGGCAGAGACAAACTACTACCCGTTGTGATCGGCGTCGCGCACCGTATTCAAAAGGTAGTTGATGACGCCGAAGACAAGGAATTCGTAAGCCCCAATAAACAAATGCAACTCCGCCAAAGACAGGGACAAATTCTACTTGCCGGTTTAACAGCCAACGTACTCGTTTCCATTTTACTGGCTCTCTTTTTTACACGCGATGTGACATCGCGATTAACCATCCTGGCAGACAATGCCGATCGACTGGCTAAAGAAAAGGAATTAAACCCCCTCATTACAGGCAGCGACGAAATTGCCCAGCTCGATCGAGTTTTTCATGTCACTGCCATGGCTCTGGCTGAAGCAAGACAAAAAGAACGTGCAGTTTTCGACAACTCGCAAGACTTCATTTGTGCTCTTTCTCATGACGGCAAATTCACCAGCGTAAATCCTGCCTGTGAAAAAACATTCGGGTACGACAAAGAAGAGATGCTGGGCAAGAACGTGCTGGATATCTGCCACCCGGAAGATCTAGACAGCACAAGAAAAACATTACTCGGCGACTTCGGCGGACAAAGCCACATTTCGTTTGAGAATCGCATCAATAAACAAGACGGCAGCATGATTTATGTTCTCTGGTCTGCATCTCACAGCAAAGAAGACAACAGTATTTACTGTATTGCTCACGATATTACAAGCAGAAAAGAACTGGAACAATTAAAGCAGGAATTTCTCGCAATGGTAAGCCACGATCTGCGCACACCGCTCACGTCAATAACCGGCATTGCCAAGTTAATCGGTGCAGGCGCATTTGGTACGGTTGCTGAAGAACCAATGAAAGTTCTCAATAGCATCAACAAAAATGGCGACAAACTTCTGGAACTCATTAACGACTTGCTTGATATTGAAAAACTGGAATCCGGACACATGAAGCTCGTTCTCGAAGCGATCAAAATACAGGAGCTCATGGAAAAATCGATAGCAACGGTGCCCGCAGGTAGACAAATAAAAATGGAGTTTTTCGGAGAGAATGCCGACCTTGAATTTATGGCAGACAAAGACCGTTTAATTCAAGCCGTAGGAAACATTCTTTCGCATGCAGCATTAAGATCTCCCGATTCATCAACGATAAAATTGATGGCCAGGTACACAGAAAGCGCAGTAGAAATGCGAATCATCGACTCGGCACCGGCACTATCCGAACAGGCAAGAGCCCAGCTTTTCGATCGCTTCAAAGACATGAGCAGCATGAAAAGCGCTTCTATCGAGGAGAGGGTCGGTACCGGCTTAGCTCTGCCGATTGCCAGAAAAATTATTGAAAGCCACGGCGGCAGCATCACTGTTTTTGCACAGACGGCAAACGAAAACGTTTTTTCAATAAGCATTCCACTAAGTGCTGCTACCGCAACTAAAGCAAGCACTGCACAAAGTTAATTATTCAGTGCTTCTAGCTTCTAAACAAAGATTTCTTATTAACGACGTCTGCCGCCGCCACGTTCATGACCGCCACCTTCGCGCCCGCCATGTTCTTTGCGTCCACCGCCCTCACGGTTGCCTCGGCCCTCTCGCCTTCCGCGGTCATGGTCGCCACGAGCTTCTCGCCCCGCGCCATCTCCACCGCGAAGGTCACGATGATCGCCCTCAGCCCCTTCATGCCTGTCGCCTTCACCATCAGCTCGACGGCGTTCACCAGAACCTGCTTGTTGAACCCCTCCACCAAATGAGCCTGGCGCGCCGCCTTGCTGAGCTGCGCGCCTTCCGCGGCGAGCCCCCTGATCGCCGTCTTGGTCGACGTCTCCACGTCTGCGGCGATGGTTACCGTCCTCGTTGCCTGCGGCTGCAGCATCGC
>JAIEPM010000335.1 GCA_019748395.1 Candidatus Obscuribacterales bacterium | reverse complement strand
TGAGCAAACTTGTCGCCGATCCGGCTCCAATTGTTATATCAAGCCCTAGTCCGGTCAGGGTCTGATTTAGCTTTCAGCCCGCAAACGCTCTTTGTTCTGTCGAATCTGAAAAGCCGTGCTCAGCTCTTTCAACTGGCTGGCAAGATCGCGAGATGCCTGTCCCTTGCCTTCGGCAATCATGGCTTTACGCATTGTGCGCAAGCGTTCGTCGTCGCTCAGAATTGCTTTCAATTCTTTTAGAAGCGAGGCGGCGCTCAGTCCGGTTTGAGGCATCATAATTGCCGCGCCTTTCTCTGCCATATATCTGGCGTTGTGAGTCTGGTGATCTGCAGCTGCATAGGGATAAGGAATGAACAAGGCTGGTGTGCCTGTAACTGAAAGCTCCGATACAGTCATCGCTCCGGCCCGGCAAATAGCCAGGTCTGAAGAGGCATAGGCCACAGACAGATCGTCGAAATAATCGCGCAAAAAATAGCGAGTATTACTAAGAACCAGGGGGTCGAGACGCTCTTTGCACTCATAGAGGTTTTTGCTGCCGACCTGATGAATGATCTGGATTGGTGGGTCCATTTCCAGCAAGGCCGGAAGCGCCCCCAGAACAGCTTCATTTATTGCCTTGGCGCCCTGTGACCCTCCCGTTATCAAAAGGGTTTTCAGGTCTGAGCGCAAACCAAGAATTGCACAGGCAGCATCACGGCGCATCGGATTTACAAAGCTTTTGCCGACCGGGTTTCCGTTTACAACAATGCGTCCTCGATTGGGCTTTAAACGACTGTGCGCACCTTGCATACCGCAAGATACCAGGCTGGCTCCGCGTGCCAAACAGCGATTAACCAGTCCGGGATGCGCGTCCGGTTCGTGAATTGCATAAGGTATGCCGAGCATTGAAGCCGCTACCAGCGCAGGCGCCGATGCATAGCCGCCCGTACCGAGAACCACGGACGGTTGAAAATCCAGGAGAGCTCTTCGTGCATCAAAAACAGCAGCGATAAATTGAAAAGGCCAGCTCAACAATTTTCCGGAAAATCTTCTCGGCAAACCGCTGACTTCAAGTCCTACAAAATCAAGCTGTCTTTCAGCCGCCAGCTTTTCTTCCATATGAGCCCGTGCGCCGATATAAAGGATGGCCTCAACCTCGGAATCATCACGAAATTGTTCTGCCACTGCCAGCGCCGGATAAATATGCCCACCGGTGCCGCCGCCAGTCAAAACAACTCTGTGTTTCAACATGGATTAGTGGACCTCATAAGAATCCTCCTCTTCCACTTGCCCGCGATCACGAGAAATAGAAAGAAGAATTCCAACCATTGCCAGAGTGATAACCATGGATGTGCCACCATAGCTGAGGAAAGGCAGGGTTATACCGGTAACAGGCAAGAGCCCCGTGCAAACCATGATATTCACAAGCGCTTGCAACATAATCTGGCTTGTGATGCCGATTGCAAGAAAACGTCCAAAGAGAGTTTTTGCTTGCAGCGCCGTCTGGAAGCCATAATAAGCAAATAGACCGAACAAGGCGAGCACGGTCAAGCAACCTAGCAATCCGAATTCTTCAGATATAACTGCAAATATAAAGTCAGCATGTTGAACGGGCAGGTAATACAACTTCTGAAGCGAATGTCCGAATCCCTGACCCCAGAGACCGCCGGAGCCAATCGCCAGTTGAGCTTGAATGATGTTCCAGCCTTCCCTCTGTGGATTAAGTTCCGGATTCAACCAGCTCTGAATTCGTGCCATCTGATAAGGTGTTTTCTGGATATGATGCCAGGCCAGCGTACCGCCCACGCCCATGGCGCCAAGGATCAAGAGCGTATTGGTTCCGCTTACGAAGAGCATGGAAAGCAAAGTTCCGAGAATCATAATCGCAGTCCCAAGGTCCGGCTGTTTTACAACAATACCGGCCATCATCAAAATCACGATCAGGCGCACAAAGACCTGACGATGCCACCAGAAATATTTGGAGACGCCCGAAGCCATCAGTATGATGGTTGCGACTTTGGCCAATTCGGACGGCTGAAACTGAATTGGTCCGACTTGAATCCAGCGAGTTGAACCCATTGTAGTTACTGACATGCCCGGAACCAGCGTTACAGCCAACAGCATCAGTGAAAACAGGGTGAGCGGCCAGGCAACTCTTTTGAGCTTGCGATAATCGTATTTGCTCAAAGTGAACATCAAGAAGAAGCCTATTGCGCAGGCGATTGCTTGCTTTCGCAAATAGGCAGTCGAGTCCTGAAAGCTAGAGAGTGCTTCCGGTGCTGATGCGCTGAAAACCACCATCAAACCGAAGGAGCAAAGCGTGATGATCAAAGTGATCAGGGCGCGATTCGGTAAGCCACGAAATTCCTGGCCAATCAAATTGGAAGCATCCTGCTTCTTCCCGGAGGAATTAGCGCGGGGTTGCCATCCTTTCGCTTCTTGAGTGGACAAGATTTTTGAAGACACGTCCTCGATCCTCGAAGTCCTTGAACATATCGAAACTAGCGCACGCGGGGGAGAGTACAATTGGTCCTCGACCCAGTCCAGCTGCCAGATCTACAGCTTCTTCCAGAGACTGAGCAAGTTGAACTGTTTTATAACCGGCATCTGAGAGGGCACGATTGAAGCGCTCTTTTGCTTCGCCGATTAGGATAACGTCTGAAGCATGCTCCTGAATGCACTGAACAAGTTCGTCCAGAGGAGTGTGCTTATCTTTGCCGCCTGCTATCAAGACGATTTTCTGGTTGCCGAAAGCTTCCAGTGCTTTTATGGTCGAATTAGGATTTGTGCCTTTAGAGTCGTTGTAGTATTTGACACCATCAACTGTTTCCACATATTCAAGACGGTGTTCAAGTCCAGGGAAAGTTTTCAGCCCTTCAACTATTTTTTCCATGGGAATATTCAAAACCGCTGCAACAGAAACAGCAGCCAGCGCGTTTTCCAGATTATGCTTGCCGATAATTTTCAAATCATCCTTATTGCAAAGGATGCGTGTGCGCCCGTCCACGCGATAGACGAGAAAATCGAATTGCATGAAGGCGCACTGAATGGATGCATCCATCGTGCTGTTGACGCTGAATGCGAAAATTTCAGATTCAGGACTGAACTCGCTGACAATCGGATCGTCGGCATTCAAAACTGCATATTGGCTCGCGCCTTGGTTTGCAAATAGCTTTTGCTTTGCTTCAGTGTAACTTTGCAGGTTTCCATGCCACTCGATATGGTCGGGTGTCAGATTGGTCCAGACACCGACATACGGCGATAGCGTCCGGCAGTAGTGCAACTGGTAAGAGCTTATTTCAACGACCAGATAATCAGGCTCTTTTTCCAGCTCATCAAGGACCGGCACTCCAAAATTTCCGCAAGCCGGTGCCTTGAAACCGGCCGTACTGAGAATGTGGGATACAAGTGCCGTGCTGGTCGACTTTCCGTTTGTACCGGTGATGCCGATTATTGGAACTTTAGTTTCGCGCGCAGCCAGTTCGACATCGCAAATGATGTCTTTTCCCATGGCTTCAAGCTGTTGAATGATTTCGCTGCCCGGGGCGATGCCGGGGCTGACCACAACAATCTTCGAAAAGTTGCGAGCTTTCTCAGAATGCCCGCCGAATTCGACTTCAATACCCTGGGCTTTGAGCTTTTCAGCCTGTTCTAATTTGGCTTCGTTGGCTTCAGTGCTCTCGGAGAGCAGCACTGAAGCTTTCCGGCGAGCCAGATATTCAGCTGCCGAGATGCCGCTGCGTCCTAAACCAAGTACTAAGACTTTCTCATTTGACCAGTCAGTCAAGGTTTTCTCCAAACTTATACAACGCCCGGCACCATTCTAACAGTTGCCTTGACAGGTGGCACATCTTCTAAGAAAAGCTTGATGCGAAAGGAGCCCCGAGGAGCCCCTTTCGCTATCGCTTGCATATATTCCGGCTATTTACCGGACTTTACCTGCCTGCTTTTTTGGCTTTCTCTTCAATCTTGAAAGCTTTCTCTTCGTCTTTTGAAATTCGCTTGTTCAGCTTTTCGACTTCTTTGGCCGGCAGATCGGGCCTTAAAGACATATAAGCCTTGAGCTGAACTACAGCTTCTCGCAAATCACGAGCTGCAGCGGGAGAAAGTCTTTCCAGAGCATCAGCTACACCGATACGAGCATCTGCATTGCGCGGATTGTCGTAAATAGCGGCGTGATACTTGTCGATGGCGCTGGCGAGCTGTTTTTTGCGAGCCAGGTCTGAAGCAAGAGTCAAATCCTGTCTTGCTGTTTCGCGCGCCTTTTTGACCTGATCCATTCCGCGTTTGGCGCGCTCTTCAGCACCAGGGAAAGTGGAAGCTTTCTTATATGCAGCTTCGGCATTGTCGAGATCTTTGATCATTAGAGCCAGGTCGCCCACAGAGAATGTTTGTTTGGCATCGGGAGCCGAAGCAATTACCATGCTCATTTGATCTTGAGATTCTTTGAAGCGATTTTGAGCAAGTAAAGCTTCCGCATAAGCTACGCGCTCACCGTCGGTTTTGGGTGCACCGATGGCATTCAGGTCCACCGTTTCACCTGAAAGCGCGCGAATTTTAGCGTCGGCTAAGCGCAGTTCCATATCGTTAGGATTGAGTTTTATAGCGTTTTGAATTTGAGCTTTTGCTGCTTCAAAATCGTTGGAAGCAAAAAATGCGCCGCCGCTTTCTTTTTCTGCTTTCAAGAAATAACCGCGGGTCAAACCTTTGGCAGCCGCTGCGTTGCCCGGGTTAGCTTGCATGACCTTTTCATAGTCTTTGATTGCATCATCAAGCTTGCCCAGAGCCAGGCTTTCATCAGCAATTCTCATGCGAATATCGGAATTGTCCGGCATCAGCTCCAGCGCGCCGCGCAATTCCGAAATAGAGAGTTCAAGATCGCCGCGATTTTCACGGATATCGGAAATGTGCAAGTAAACTTCCGGGTTTTCCGGTTTGATCAAGGTCGACTTGTGATATTCGGCGATCGCAGCGTTGTTGTTGCCCTGGGCTTGATAAGCTTCACCCATGGCCTGGTGTGCCGGGAAGCTGTTGGGGTTTTGATAAAGAGCCGTGTTCAGCTCTTTAATAGCCGCATCAACATTGCCCATCTTCAAGTAAACCTTACCCAGACCGTAATGAGCGGTGGAGTTGCCTGAATTGTATTGAACAGCTTGTTTAAATGCGCCTTCAGCTTCGCCGAGGCTGTTTTGAGAAAGCTTCAACATACCAAGACCGGCATAAGCTTCCGAGTATTTCGGATCGCTCTTGATTGCTTCGTTGTACTCTTTAACCGCTTCGTCGGTGCGACCCTGCTCTCTCAAAGATTGAGCCAACTGGAAGTGGGCTTCCGGAGAATAGGGATCTTTTTGCAAGGCCATGCGGCATTCGTTTTCGGCTTGCTTCAAAATAGAATCACGCTGCTGGCGGATAGTCATGTTGGATGAACTCAAACGATTCATCAAAACAAGCGCTTTGCCTGCATGCGCGACGGAGTTGGTCGGATCCATTTCAAGGGCTTTATTGAATTGTTCTTCGGCTGCGTCAAGTTTGAATTGCTTGCCGAGCGCCATGCCGTATCCGGCAACTGCAGCCGGGTTCTTGGAATCGCGGCTCATTACTTTGTGGTAGGCATCGGCTGCTTTAGACCAGTCGCCTTTAGAAAGAAGGTCATCCGCTTCCATGATGTCGCGAGATACTTTACCTTTCAATTTTTGCTTGCCGATTTCAGCAATGCGCATATCGTCGGAAAGTGAAGGCTGGCAAAAGCCAATTCCTACACTCAAGGCAGCGATAACGATGGGTACCAGGCGCTCAGTTCTGCTCATTCCTAATGCTCCTTAAAATAGTCTGGACCGGTGAGCCAGTCAGAGCACATGTTATGGTCTTTGATTCTCCTTCAATATAGATTGCTTGCTTTGTTTAATAGTCCGCTTAACAGGAGCGCTGAAGATAGTCATCGCGGTCGGGACTTTGAATCATTTGGAAAGCGATTTCCTTCTATATAATGGAACGATAATTTTCGGGCGACTTGCTCGATTAAGCCGACCTAAGCACCTGATTTCTTGCTTGAGGAAACTATCGTGTCCGGACATTCGAAATGGGCGAATATAAAACGGCATAAAGCCGTTGTTGATGCCAAAAAGGGAGCCGTTTACGCCAAAGTTGCTCGCGAAATAATCGTTGCAGCCAAGCTCGGAGGCGGAGATCCGGCGGCCAATTTTAGATTGAGAACTGCAATTGAGAAAGCCAAGGCAGACGGTGTGCCGAACGACAACATTCAGAGAGCAATTGAAAAAGGAACCGGGGGCGGTTCGGCAGATCAAATAGAAGAACTTACATATGAAGGATACGGTCCGGGTGGAGTGGCCATTTTAGTTCGCTGCGCCACGGACAACCGCAATCGAACCGCAGGTGACATTCGAAGCTATTTCTCCAAATTCGGCGGCAATATGGGGGAAAGCGGATGTGTGTCCTGGATGTTCAAAGAAAGAGGCGAACTTGCTCTGGACAGACCGCAGAAACTCTCGGATGACGACTTGATGATGCTGGCACTGGAACTGGGCGCCGAAGACATTGACACAAGCTCGGACGAATATATAACGATCATTTGCGAAAGCGCCAATCTGGAAGCCGTGAAAGAAGGCTTGAAAAAAGCCGGTCTAGAAGCCTCTTCTGCCGATGTCACCATGTCTCCGATTTCATCGGCAAGCATTGAAGACAAAGACATAGCCAAGCAATTGCTCAAACTTCTGGACAATCTTGAAAGCCATGATGATGTGCAACAAGTTTATGCAAATTTCGAAATGGACTCAGATTGGATGACAGAATTAGTCTAAATTCGGTTACAAATAAAAAATCGAGAAGAGCGCTGCTAGCGCTCTTTTTTATATACGCAAAACTCAGCACCGGTTGGCGATTGCAGTCGCGGGGCAAAAACGCGTACTAAGTTTTCGTCGGAATTAGGATGCTTTTTATCCAAGATTTACATGCCGTTACTCAAGAGCAGAAGTATTTGCAGGATATATATTCCTGAGATCTGTTTCATTTCGCTTATCTATTCCTTGCAGAGGATTTGCGCTTCTCTTGTGAACGAAGGATCAAAGAAAGCTCACTGTCAATCACTGATTCTTTAACTCGTTTTCAGAAACGAGCAAGACTTCCAGCCCCCGGCAAATATTTGAGTTGTCAGCAGGGTTTTGACTCGAGCTTGAGCTCTCTGCTAAGTTTCGCCTGCTTCGAGGTTGCCAATGAAGCTAGTCGTGATTTGTCTACAAGAAATCAAATTTCGCGTTCATCAGATTCATCCCTAGCCACACAGCAGACAACTAGAAAAGGGCATCACCCATGGAATCAACGATCGGAATCAAAGCCGCGCCGAAAGCTGTAAGAAGCTTGCTCAGCGCTTGCGCAGCTTCTATCGCTTTAACCATGTTCGCAACTAGCGGCGCATCAGCAAGAGATATCGCACCGGAAATTGTTTCACGCGTTTGGCTCGACGGCGGCTCGCAAGTCGCCACGGTCACACTTGACGGTGACGAGATTGCGCGCTTCAAAGCAGATGACGACGATGATGAAGCTGCTGAAGAAGCAGAAGATCTCGCCGGCAAATTGCAAGAAATTTTGAGCGACAAGAAATTTGACGCTAACCTTCTTGTTCCTGCAAGAGAGGAAGGCAAAGCAATTCTCAAATTCGACGGTAACGCAGTTTGCTCATTCGACCCACTGGCCGGTCAGGATAGCGACGATATCGACGAGAAAAAACAAGCCACAATGGCTTTCGACGCCAGTACCAAGCTCGTCAATAAAGTACGTGTTGCTTTCGGCGCGCCGCCTCTCAGCGGTCTCAATGAAATTGCCGACAAACCGGCATCGAAGCTGGAAGTGCTTGGACAGACTTTTACAGGCGCTGCTTCCTGGTACGGTGGTCGCTTCAACGGCCGCAAGTGCTCGGACGGAACTCGCTTCAATCAAGAGCGCATGACAGCCGCACATCGCAGCTTGCCGTTTGGAACCAAGATTCTGGTCAAGAACCGCAAAACCGGCGATAGCTGCGTTGTGGAAGTAAACGATCGCGGACCGTTTATCGACGGTCGTGTAATTGACCTTTCCAAAGCTGCGGCCCGCGAGCTTAATATGTTGAGCTCCGGCATCGCTTACGTCGAATGTACAGTTCTGCAATAAACCGCCCTTAACACAAAAGCGGGATTAATTCAGTCTTCCAATTGGACATCTGTTAGAATGCGTCCAGTGGATTCAGGGTTGTCATGACGCAGGCTAAAGTCCGAGCTCGAATAGCACCAAGCCCGACAGGTCATTTGCACCTGGGGACGGCTCGCACTGCGCTTTACAATTTCCTTTTTGCTCGCAAGCATAAAGGCGACTTCATTTTGCGTCTGGAAGACACGGACGAAGTTCGCTCCGACGATGCATACACTGACGACATTCTGAGCGGCTTGAAATGGCTTGGTATCAACTGGGATGAAGGTCCGGATATCGGTGGACCCTACGCACCGTACAAGCAAACAGAAAAAACTGATCACTATGAAAACGTTGCTCACAAGCTGATCGAGCAAGGCAAAGCTTATTTCTGCTATGCCACGCCGGAAGAGCTTGATGCCTTGCGGGAAGAACAACGTCAATCAAATTCTGCTTCGCGTTACGACAATCGCGGACGTCATTACACGCCCGAACAAGTCGATAAATACGTAAAAGAAGGTCGTGTTCCTGTTATTCGCTTCAAAGTCGAAGACAATCGCGTGGTTAGCTGGCACGACGCTATCAAAGGCGAGATTCAAATCAACACTGAAGATCTCGGCGGCGATATGGTCATCGTTAAATCAAGCGGCATTGCCATCTACAACTTCGCAGTTGTCGTGGACGATGTCGACATGAAAATGACTCATGTGATTCGTGGTGAAGACCACATTCATAACACCGCAAAACAAATTTTGATCTACGAAGCTTTAGGCGAGCCCTTGCCGCAGTTTGCGCATGTGCCTTTGATCTTCGATCTCGACAGACAAAAGCTTTCCAAACGCAAGCACGGTGAAGCCGTTCATATCAACAAATATCGCAAAGACGGCTATATGCCCGAAGCGATCATGAATTATCTGGCGCAGATGAGCTGGACGCCTGCAGACGAGCGCGAAATTTTTACGGTAGCGGAAGCCTGTGAAATTTTCGACTTGGATCGTGTCAGCAAAAGCCCGGCAGTCTTCGACATCAAGCGCCTTGACTGGTTCAACTCGCATTATATAAAGAGCTTGCCGATTGCTCTGATTACTGAGCGCGCTCGCGAATTTTTGAAAGATTTCGAGCTTTCTCAATATTCGCAGAGCGAGCTTGAACATATTGTTGCCTTAGTCAGAGAAGGCTTAAGTGCGCTGAAAGACATCGCTCCTGCTGCTGCATTTTTCTTCAGCGACAAAGTGCAGATTTCAGACGAGCTCAGTCAGGGCTTGCTCAAGCAAGAGTCATCGCTGAAGGTTCTCAGCAAAGTGCACGCAAGTTTATCTCAGATGCCCTGGGGTGATGCAAAAGGCTGCAAGGCTTCAGTTGATGCTATAGGCAAAGAACTGGGATTGAAGGGCAAAGATCTTTACTGGCCCGTTCGCGCAGCACTTTGCGGAGCGACCTCCGGACCGGATCTTGGCTCGACGCTTTCCATTCTTGGCGAGAGGCGCGTAAAAGCTCGTTTGGAAGCACTGATGCAGCCCTGTTGATAGCCTTTTATTTTTTAGATCCTAAGATCCAGTTTCAGTGAATCTGCGATCAAAAATCGCTGAGGAAATTCAGATGACCGGTCTCAAAATATTCAACACAGTTTCTGCCACAAAAGAAGACTTTCAGCCGCTCAGCCCGGGGCGCGTTCTGATGTATGCTTGCGGACCGACAGTTTACGATTTAAGCCATCTGGGCCATGCTCGTATGGCTTTGACTTTCGATGTTATTCAACGCTATCTGCGCTTCTCGGGTTATGACGTTACTTTTGTGCGTAACATCACCGACATCGACGATAAAATCATCAATCGGGCCAGAGAGCTGAATCTGCGTCCTGAGCAGCTTTCCAGGCGCTTTACATATACTTTCTGGAAAGACATGGACGAGTTGAATTCAGCATCACCCGATATCGAGCCGCGGGCTACGGAATACATTCAGCAGATGATCAAGTTTGCCGAAGAACTAATTCACAAGGGCCATGCATACGAATCAAAGGGTGATGTTTACTTCGATGTACCGTCATTCAAAAGCTACGGCAAATTGAAAAAGCAAAGCCTGGACGACCTGCTTCAAGGTGCACGAGATCAGGTGCGCAGCCAGAACGAATTGAAAGACCTGAAGAAAACACCTGCCGATTTTGCTCTCTGGAAATCAGCACCAAAAGGCGAAGTCGGCTGGGACAGCCCCTGGGGATGGGGCAGACCGGGCTGGCACCTTGAGTGTTCATCCATGATCAAGAATGTTCTGGGTGAGACCATAGACATTCATGGCGGCGGCGAAGATCTGGTTTTCCCGCATCACGAAAATGAAATTGCCCAATCTGAAGCTTTGCACGGCAAGCCGCTTGCACGCTATTGGATTCACAATTCATTCGTGCAAGTTGAATCGGAAAAGATGTCGAAGTCGTTGGGAAATTTTCAAACGATTCAAACTGTTCTTTCCAATTACTCGGCCGACACAGTGCGTCTATTCGTTCTGCAAACTCACTACAGAAGTCCGATTGAATTCGGCACCGAAAGTATGGAAGCGGCCAAGTCCGGCACGGCTAGGCTGCTTAGAGCAGCTCGCCTTGCCGATTCCAATGCTCATATGAGCGATGATAACAACGGTAAATTTCAGAAGTATTTGCAGAAAGACCATCCCTGCATTCAAACATTGAAAAACGATCCCGATGCCGGAGCTGCTGTATCCAGACTCGAAGCCGATTTCCTTGAAGCGATGAACAATGATTTCAATACTCCCCAAGCCATTTCCGCATTGTTTCAAATGGCAGACCTTGTATTCTCGACTAAGGATGAAAAACTTGCAGTCAAATATGCGGCGGCTCTGAAAACCTACGCTTCAGTGCTGGGGCTACGTCTTACGGACACCGGCAAAATAATCGACACTAATACAGGCGCCAGGCTTGTAGAAACACTCCTGGATCTTCGTGATCAAGCGCGAGCAAATAAAGACTATAAGCAATCGGATCAGATACGAGATGAACTTCTAAAGCTAGGCATTAAAGTGATGGACGTCAAAGGTGCGCGCGCTCAGTGGGAACGCGAGTAAACTAAAGCCAGGTTCAAGAATTTCTTGCGAAAACAACGAGCGAAAAACTTCGCTCGTCTCAATTGCTGAATTTTGATAAGGAAACGGAGAGGGTGGGATTCGAACCCACGTGGCTTGCACCCATCCGCTTTCGAGGCGGCGCCGTTATGACCGCTTCGGTACCTCTCCTCAATAGAGCTGATTGTATCAAATGTAGCAAAGACAGAGGCAAGCGGCTTCATAACTGAAAACAGTCTTGACCGTTTTCTTGGTTCTCAAGCACCGGTGCAAAGCTTAAAGAAGCCTGGCTGCTCTTAATTGCCCTTAATTTTAGGCGTTACGCCTGCAATAGTGCGGCTGGTTTCAGCATGTGACTTCAAAGCGGTCATCACTGCCGGAATATCCATACGAACCTGACGTTTGATTAAGGGCGCCGGCAAGAAAATTCCGCCATTTACATAACTTGCATAAGTTACCAGAGTCGAATTGCCATCATTAGTCGGCTCGAGCTTCCAGAAACCATCGACTTCTCTGAAGTCACCGCTGATTCGGTGCCATTCATATAGGCGGTTTGCGACTTCTTTAACTTCGATTATGTAATCGAAAGTGCTTGGTACTCCGGATGGCTTTATCTGGTGCTGCACCAGCTTGCTTGCGCCTTTATCCTTAACGAGCTTACATTTTTTCAAGCAGGGAAAAATCGAAGTAGCATTGTCGTAATCAGTGAGTATGCGCCAGACATGCTCAGGCTTGACATTGACCTGGATTTTGCTTACCTGATAATTCTTGTCACCAATTTTCTCTTCAGTCACATCAACGGTGTGCGCCTGCTCTGCAGCCTGTACGGCTTGAGGCAAGGAAACCGGTGCGTAGGCGTTGAGTGTAACTACACTTACCAACGCAATTGCGAACTTTGAGATGCCCATTCCTGACCGCCCTCTAGATATGCGATCCAAAGACCGCAGCCTGCGTGCCATCACATACAATACTAAATCCCTTTTATGTGTCAACATAGTTTTCAAGTGATTCTTGAAACGTTAAGCGCATGCCATGATTGGCAGAGAATTAGTGGAAGAACGTGATTCTACCTCTTTTCATGTAAGTCCCTCAAGCAAATAGCTTTAAGTTGAAAAGATTCTTGTTTAAGCATGACCGAGAGCAAATATAAAAGGTTCCCGAACAGCGTATTGATTTACAATCCTCGCTCCGGGGCGACTTTAGACCGAGATCTCTGGCTGGGCACTGCAATCGACAAGATTTGCACCAACCTGCAACATTCAGTGATGGTCGGTGCCACTGCCCCCGGTGTCACAGCGGCAGATATTCTTCAAGGTTTTCTGAAACTCTCTCCACGCCTGGTTATTGCGGCGGGCGGCGACGGCACAATCAGGCAAATTCTCGGCTCTTTATCAGAACATGAGATAAAAATACCGGTTGGATTAATTCCTTTTGGAACCGGAAATCAGTTAGCTCGCAACTTGAAAATTTACGAAGATAATTTATTTCAAGACCCGCTCCAGCACGCTATTGATGTCATTGGTAGCGGCAAGTCAAAAAGAATCGACCTCGGTAAAATGAACGGAAATTACTTTTGTGTTGGAGTCGGTGCCGGTCCGATCTGCGATGCCATACTCGCCCCTACGCAGGAGGAAAAAGAGAACTGGGGCATGCTGGCTTATGTCGGCTCGATGATTCAAACGCTCACATCCCGCGCTATTTCTTTCCGCGTCACCGCTGATGGTGACACTTTTATAGTAAAGGCACTGGCTGTTATTGTCACAAATGTGGCTGATATGGGTTTTGCCAGAATATCGGAAGGTGCAAAAATTGATGATGGTTATCTTGATCTTTGCATAATTACGGTAGCTGAATTCCCAGACTATATAAAACTAGGCTTCGACCTTGCCTCGTCAATGCTGCTCGGCGACACACCTTTTTATCTGCGCCGCGCCAAAAAGATTCGAATCGAAAGCCTGAACGGACCTGTTATGGCAAACGTCGACGGC
>JAIEPM010000507.1 GCA_019748395.1 Candidatus Obscuribacterales bacterium | reverse complement strand
AGTTCCCCGGTCATCTGAGTCGCTGGGAATGGTGCAGAAGAGAAACATCAAGGTTGGCGGAGCAATTGGCTCCGGCGATTTCCGAAGGAATCACCGTTATCCCTTTTGCCGATCAGGCAGAACGTCATCCAAATTTAACTGCAGAAGCCATAAACCAAATTTTCCGCTCGAGCTATCCGAACGGCATGACAATGCTGGATCAGGCACTCGGTCTTGAAATTGATCATTTCCTTTTTGACCGTGCCATGAGAAATTCCAGTAAACCGTTACTAATGGCTGTAATTACGGACGGGGCTCCAAACGATCCTCAAAAAGTTGTGGATGAAATCATTCATGTTTCCCGCAAAATCAAAAAGGACGAAGTCAAAATTGTTTTCTTTGTAATCGGAGATGATCCGATGTCCCAGGCTTTTCTAGACTATGTTCACAAGTGCAACAGAGAGGCAGCTCTCGAATTTGACATTGTCAGCAGTCGATCTTTTGCAGAAATTCGAGATATGGGACTGGCTAAGTCCCTGGCTACTGAACTCTCAGCATGCAAAAACTAGAAAAGGATCAATGTCGTCTGAAAGGGGGCGGTCAATGATCCAACCAGAATTTAGATTCCGCTATCTATTTAGTAGACGCCGGAACAGCCGATTTGAGAGCCTCTACTTTGCTGTCGATTTCTTCGGCATCCTCTTCTCTATTTGTTTTGCGCAAAAGATCGGCATAACTTTCGAGGTCTTTTATCAAGTCTGCTTTATTCGAATCGGGAGCAGCTTCATTAATGGCAATCGCACGTTTGTAGAAACTCTCAGCTTCCGAACTTTTTCCCTCTGCTTTGTATAACTTCGCCAGATTTCTAATCGATCTGGCAACTTCGATATGTTTGGGACCAAAGAGAGATTCGTTGAGCTCCAGAGCCTTCTTGTATGCCGCCTCCGCCTCATCAAATTTATTCAAGGCTTTATAAGTGTTTCCAAGATTCGCATAAGCAGCAGCAAGTCGCGGGTTCTTAGCTCCTTGCTTTTCCAAAATTGCAAGTGAACGCTTTGCGGGCTCTTCGCTATCTGCCGGACGTTTGGCAGCTCTATAAAAGGCTGCCAGACTATCGAGTGCGACAGCTAATTGCACGGAATCGGGAGCAGATTTTTCCCAGATAGCAGCTACTTTTTTGTAAGTAGCTTCCGCTTGCTCAAGTTTCCCCTCCGCTTTATAAAGATCTGCCAGGTTGTTCAATCCGGGAACGAGCCCTTTATTTCCTGCTCCCAAAGTCTTTTCGTCCAGCGCGATAGCCCTGACCGAGAGTGCCTCCGCATCCGAAAGTTTGTTTTCACTAAAATAAATAGCCGCAAGATTATTCAAACAGCTTGAGAGATTGCTAAGAGCATTTTTTTCCGTGCCGGCCTTTTCCGCAAGTTCAAGTGCCTGCTTCGCAAAAGATTCAGCTTCATCGAGCCTTTTTTGCTGTTTGTATGTTTCTGCAAGCTGAGCAAGTATATCTATGCGTCGAGAATCTCCTGCGGGAAATTTTTGAGCCAGGAGCAATGCTGCTTTGAACTGCTTTTCCGCTTCAGCATAATTTCGCGCTTCTAAAGCCGTTTTTCCTGCAGCACTGAGCGAATCAAATTGGGCAGGACTTAGCTGAGCCGACCCATTCGGTATTAAGCCCAGAAGTGAAACACAGACTATAGAAATCAAGGCTGCTCGCCTCGATGAGAATGGTTCCTGCATTGAATTTGCACCCCCAGGCTGTTTTCTTTGCCCTAGAAATCCGCTTGCACAAGTGAACTCTCTGCTTATTTGATACCACAAGAAGACAGTTTTTGACCCCCTGCCAATCTACAAAAATACCTTCAGCAACCCTTTCTCTCTCCGCAGTTCGTGAGATGATATGGCTCCGGAATTAGCAGTTAGAATCCAAGGAGGATCGATGGTCACATTAGCCGACGCCAGACGTGTAATTGAAGCTGCGGAGAAGAAAGCAGCAGCAATAGGCCAACCAATGAACATAGCTGTTGCTGATGCCGGTGGTAATCTCGTTGCCCATGTTCGTATGGATGGAGCCTGGCTGGGCAGCGTCGATATTTCAATAAAGAAAGCCTGGACCTCGCGTGCTTTTGATATTTCCACAAAAGATCTGGCTGGGCATTGCCAGTCAGGCGATCAGTTTTTCGGCATTAATGCCTCAAATGATGGTCGAGTAATGATTTTTGCGGGCGGCATTCCCTTGAAGCGGGACGGTAAAGTCGTAGGTGCTGTTGGTGTAAGCGGCGGCAGCGGCGATCAGGATCATGCCGTAGCTGAAGCAGGCGCCGCCGCATTCTAAAAGTTGCAATCAACTCAAAAGTCAAAGAGGTCATCGTTTTGATGACCTCTTTGAGGAATCCGAAGTTTAGAACAGGTTAATTACCTGACGATAGCTCTGGAAACCCAGAAAGCTCTGAATTGTCTATATGAATTCAGAACACGGGTCTGAAGCGGCACGATGCTCACTGGAGCAGACAGCACCTTGGGTGACACCGGCATTGCGAGCGGGGCGCCAAGCATCAAAGGTCCTGCCAGAGCGCTACTAATCGAAACGCCGAAAGCTGCAGTTATGGCAGCCATGGCAAAAGCTTTTTTCATTGATCGAACCTCCACATATTCATCTTCGGAACTTCCTGACTTTAATTTAGCGGTCCATTTGCAAATTGAGATCAGGGTAATTACTAATTCAGACGGCGAGAATAACTTTTTTAGGTAGTCTTGCTGATTTTGGCTTACTTTGAAGTCACAGGAGTGACATTTCAGCAGCCCCAGCTTTATATGCCCGATAAGGCTGATTCTAAGTCAGCAGGCCGGAGCTGGCAAGATCACAAATTTTGCAAAGAACTTCACTTGACAAGACTCATTTTTCCCGACTCACATTCATGACTCGGCTTTGACTTAAAAGTTCCTCAAATCGGTAGAAAACTGCAAAACCCGGAAGAGATGGTGAATTAAGCAATTTCGGGCCGGATGCTTCGACAGCGACTGAATTGCGGCAGTGCCGTCGGGTCGTGCTTTTGACTCTAGGGTGCAATCAAGAGACTTAGGACTTCGCAAGCAGTGGGAGCTAATCCTTCGGGTTGATACATAGATAGGCAGGATTACTATATTCTATGTTTTTGCGAGTAGATAGTTTAATCAGGGTGTAAATCATCATGGTCAAGAAAAGGGTAATCGACGCAATTGCTTCGGACGATCCGAAAACCAAGCGCTGGAGAATGCTTTTCTCATCGGCCCGGATGGCTTATGAAAGCGGTGAGCTGCGACAGGCGGAAACTCTCCTGGCGAGGGCATATGAGCTTGCAAAAGAACTGCCGGAAAGCAGTTTTGCCTTGCAAGCAACGGAAATCGGCAGCGCTGCTGTTTTGCTGGCTGAAAAGCGCAGCAAGGAAGCCATGAAGCGCCTCGACCGATGCATATCGAAATTAAGCTCTTATTCAGATCCCAAACACAGCGAATTGACCGGAGTGGCAATTCGATTTCGCGCCCAGGCATTGCTTGATCTGGGCGACGAGCGAGAAGCAGAGAATGAGCTGAAAAGATCAGCCGCCTTGCTTGCTGATCTTGGAATAGATGCGGCAGTCCAGCTTGCTTATTCCTTGAGTGATCTTTGCGCTCTATACTTGATGCAGGGTAGGCACAGCGAAGCCGAACCGAAAATTACAAAAGTAATGACGATTTTAAGCGCGGCACTCGGTCCTCAGGATGCAGAATACACGAGGGCAGACATGATTTACCAGCTCTGTTTGCCGATGCAGCCTGAAACACGTCTGGAGGCAGCCTCGGATGGTGTGCGAAGAATGGAATATTCATTCGGCAACAAGCATCCAAATATTTCCAGAGCCTTAGATCGCTACATCAAAGTTCTCAGCGAGAAAGGCAGCCATGAAAAGCTTGAAGAAGTATTGAAAAACTTCGGGCTTAAAACTGCCTCAAAGCACTAGTTATTTCTGCTCAGGTTTACGCTGCAGTTCTTCTTTGCTAGGCAATTTGAAACGTCCTGTTGCCTGCATCGGCATGTTCTGTCCTTTCGGAACCAGACCACGGACAATAGCTACAGAGCAGGGAGAGTGCACTGCTACAGCTTGAGATACGCTGCCCATAAGGAGCTTGGAAAGACCAGTCCTGCCGTGCGAGCCCATCACTATAAGATCTGCTCCCCAGGATTCGGCCTTTTGCAAAATCACTTCGCGGGGATCACCCTCGCCCACGTCAAAAGTCACTTTACCGGTTCCGACTTTGTTGCTCAGGTCATTTGATTGAACCTGCAAGTCGCTTTTTGCAAGATCGATAATTGCATCATGCTCAATCATAAGTGCCGATGATCTGGAAGCATTCTGTTCATCTACAAAAGCTTCGGATAAAGGAGCTACCACGGTCATAATCTTGAACTGGCTGTTTTCATCCCAGCGCATTGATTTAATCCAGCCCATGGCGGCCTGTGAATATGGGGAATTATCGACAGCCAGCAGAATTTTCTTGAATCCTTTCTGCAAAGACTTCTCTGTGTCCGAGTTGGATTTGACTATAATCACAGGACATGGTGATTGCATCAAAACACCTTGCGATACGCTTCCCAGAAGGAAAAGCTCCATTCCTTTGTTACCGCGCGATCCCATTACAATCAGGTCGGCATTCCAGCTTTTTGCAGTTTCAACTATGGCTGATTTTGCATCCCCTTGAGCGACTTCGTGATAAACATGACAGCCGCTGAGCTGCTGCAACTCTGTTTCCATTTGCTTCAAACCAGAGTCGGCGGCGTGAAGCATTTCATCAGCTGCCTTATTGCTTCGGGCCGCAGCGTTGATAGCTGCAAAAGGCATGACAGTCTCATCTGCTTTAAGAACCGTCAGCAGCTTGATTTCGGTGTCTTCGGGCCATTTCACGCCAAGAATCGCATCACAAGCAATTCGAGAGTGTTTGGTTCCATCAATAGCTGCGACAATTTTCATCTAATAGTTCCTCTTCTTTAAGACGACAGGCCTAGCTGTTTCTAGTCATCCTCTGAAAATGCTACGCCAAAGCTGTGGCCAGCGTGTAACCGAAATTTTCCATCAATCTTTTTGGCCGGGATGTTTAACATTGGTCCCTCTACATCAACGTTGCCTACACCGGCAATCGGTCTTGCTTTGTTGAAAACCACAAAAATGTCGCCGTCATCCGGGTCATTTTTACCCGGTTTGTAGTCTACTTTCATCACATCTTCTGCCTTGCTTACTTCTTGCAGAACGATTTTTAAATTCTCTTTGGCAAAGGCATCGGCATTGGAGCTGTCTGCAAGAGCAAAAAGAATGTCCAGATTATTCTTGCCTGCAGCGCTTTTGACTGCTTGTGCAAGAGCGTCGCCCGTATCACAGGATATTTCTTGCTTTTGACTGCTTGTGCTGCTGTTGGCATCTTCTGCCACCGGCGCCGAACAAGACGTAAGCAGGAGCATGATACCCAGCAGCTGCGGCAGAATTTTCTTTTCAATTTTCAAGCCAAATCCTCCTTGCCAAATCAAAACAATAATATAACGATGCTCAGCCGAAAATTAATTGCTCTCAGTTTTTGACTCAGGAGCGGTTGACGGCGCATCTAATTTCGGCAAATTCTCATCGGCTTGAGGAGCCGCAGAACGCGCCAATGCCGGAGTCGAAAACGGATCAAACTTGTCCAGACCTTCTTTCAATCGATCAAAAATATTCTTAGGCAGATCAGTCTTAACCGTTTTATCTACACCGAAAGCACTGGCCGTCAGCTCAACGGCAGCGGCATCTTGCTGCCCCTGCATCATAACGAGCTGCTTCAACTTAGCCCAGAGACCGACATCAAAAGAAATTCCTTGAATATTGGCGAGTTTGAGCTTGCCGTCATCAGCACGAGCAAGATCAAAGGTGATCTTTTTATCCAGCCTGAGCTGCTTCACTTCCGGCGCACCCTGAGGCACGGGAATTTCAGGAGCTGCAGCAGTTTCACCTTCTTTTTGAGGCATGAATGCGCTGATCAGCTCTTTAAGTTTTTGCTGAAACTTCTTTTCCAGAACTATTTCAATATGATGAGTTTCATTCTGATTCAAGGCACTGGCACTGACTGCGCCGACTTGCTTGGCAAACTTAGTTGAAGTTTCATCGAAGGATAGAAGATCTATCGGTCTATAGAGTTTCTCAAGCTCAGTCAAATTATTCAGAGCCGTGGAGGGATCAAGCGAGAGCCCTTTCAAAATCGTCAATGAATTCTTGAAGGCAGTTTGTGCTTCAGAGAACTTACCTTGCTTGACATAAGCTTGACCCAGACTATTGGAAACAAGAGCCAGTTTTTCGTCGGGGTTGGCATTTTTACTGAGTTCGAGCTCCGCTTTTTTGAATGAACGCTCGGCCTTGACATAACTGCCGTTATCAAAGGCCTTTTGACCAGCTTCGATGCTCTTTTCGGCGACGCTCTGTTTAACCGGGGTTTCCGCAAATACCAGACTGTTTAAGCTCAAAGACGCTGCTAAAGAAAGCATTGTCAAGATCGGCATCAGCTTTACTTTCATAGAAACTCCTGCTTCAGAAGAGATCAATATAGACTATCACTCTTGCCATCATATGTGGTGAGCCCCGTTTATTTGCCGCCGATGGCTCATACAAGCTACAATTTGCGCTGCCGACCCAAGCAGTCAAGTATCCCGGAAGCCCAAAGCGAGCAGTTTTAATGGAAAACGAAAAACGAAGACCCGGTCAAACAGACGTAGTCTTGCTTTCAGACGAGCAAAGCGTCTCGCAGGTTCTTGTTAATGTGGTTGAGAACCTATGGGAGTCAGTCAACGAATTAACCAGATTGAGACGAACTCAAAACCAGAACTACTTCGTTACCGTGTTCGGCTCGGCCCGCATTCAGGCAGGCACTCCTGCTTATTTGCAAGCACGCGAACTGACTGCCGAGTTATCCAAAATGGGTTGCGGTATTATCACGGGCGGCGGACCGGGTCTTATGCAAGCAGCAAACGAAGGAGCAGCCTCATCGGGTGAACATGAGAAATCAATCGGCATCAGAATCGATTTACCCTTTGAACAAAACGCCAATCAATTTGTGGGCAAAGCGTACCAGCACAAAACCTTCTTTTCCCGCTTACACCACTTTGTTATTGCTTCAGATGCATTTATTGTTTTGCCGGGAGGCATTGGGACGCTGCTTGAGCTTTCGATGATCTGGCAACTTCTTCAGGTTCGAAAACTGTACGACACACCGCTCATTTTAATCGGCGATATGTGGCGCGATCTTGTCACCTGGTCCGGCGCTTACATGCTGGAAAACGGTACGCCGCTTGCCAGTCCGGTAGATCTGGAAATTCCAAAATGTGTGAACACAGCAGCAGAAGCCGTTGAGCTCGTGGCAAAGCATCTTGAACGCTGGAAAGAAATCCACGGCAAGAGTTAAGGCTCTATCAACTTAGCTTTATTGCTCTGAAAGCTCGGCAGCCGAAACTATGGAATTCGCTTCGCGAGTTCTGGCAAGCTCCATCGCATCTTTTGCTACTTTTGCCAGTGACTGCGGGTCGCCTGCATGGTCAGGATAAGCTGCGACACCCATACTTACAGTCAATTTCACTTCTTTGCCGTCGACAGAAATAGGCTGCTCGGAAAGTCTGCGTCTGATACGATCGGCAGCAGTGAAAGCACCGGGAATTGGAGTTTCCGGCATAATCAAAGCAAGCTCCTCGGACGAGCTACTGACAACAATGTCGGGAATGCGAGCCACGTCGCAAATCAATCGTGAAAGCTCACGAATAAAAGGCTTGACATCCGCCGCCAGAATTTCTGCCCCTCCGCCGCCCAGCGAAAACATACAAATCGAGAAGCTCCTGTTATAGCGCTTGGAGCGTTCAAGCTCTAGGTTCAAGCGTTCCAGGAAATTTGTATAGTTGAGGTCATTTTCTTCGGACAGATTAATTGCTCCAGACATTGCCAGCTCGCTCCAAATTCTGAAGCAGTCATTATAATCCATCTTGCTCTTCACAAGGGTGATTTATAAGCTTCGTGGCTGACTGTTTAAAGCCGCTGAATCCTATTCGTGAACCTTCAGTCGAGAACAGCAAGCTTCAGCGCAACTCGCCGTTCAGTATGGAAGCAAGCCGCATACCTGCAAGGGCCACGCGTTTTTTAGAGAGCTCAAGTGCCGACTGTTTATAACTATCGTTCAATTTGAATGGACCGTTTCCCCATTTAATCGGAGGCACATAAACTTGCTTTTTAGTTAGCAAGAAACTTTCCTGCAACCAGTCCTTAGTGTTTAACTTGGACACTTGCGATTTTTTTGCTCCGGGCAAAGAATCTGCAAAAGCTTTTACTGTAAAAGAGGGACCGGAACCAAGGCAGCCATCCCAGAATCCATGCAAGCGCATTTTGGGATTCTCGTCATCGCTAACCCAGACTTCATTACCGCCGTTGTCGCCGTAAGGAGCAAAGCGGCTGGCTCTGGTAGCACAATGCATGGGCTGATGAAGATCTCCCACCATATGCATCAACCAGCAAAGGTCGTAAGACTTCAGCTCATCGTTAGCATCGGAAGCAAGCGTTTTTCTGCAAACTGCAACTTGTGTATATGCATTTGGATCTGGTATTTCAAAACGTACTTTCGAACCGTCCTGCGAAAAGGCTCTATCGTAAAAATGCCAGTACTTATGCATAAACTTGTCGGCATAACCGATATTTCTGGCGGAATCCGGACCGGAAGGACGATTGCCGTCGGCATCGCCATCAGCAAAATAATTAGCGTCTTTCTTGATCTGATCAGGCCAGGTCGCAGCCATCATGCATATTTGAGCATTTCTCTCAAATTTGGAACTATCGGCCGGAATCTGTTCATTCCAGTAAGCATACATGGGATTCAGTTTGAGAAGTTTATCCACACGTTCGCGAGTTTTTTCATTCAAGTTTTTGTAAGCGATATAAGCCACGCTCATATGCCCAAAATCATTCCAGGCAATCGAAGCCTGACTAAAAAACAGCTGAAGAAAAGTGCAGGCTGAAACTGCGATGGCGAGTGTTTTTTTCATTGGGATTCCCGAAGCAAGTACTGGCATATCAAACAGAGTTGATCATTCTACTTGATCTGAGCTACTTCTTTTCAGATCCAGGCATTTCAAAATTGAGTCTTCTGGCAAGCCAGGATGCCATCTCGGACTCCAAACCGTCAATTTCTTCAGGCTCGATAAAACCCTGCCGGAAAACTTCGAGCATAATTCTCATCCTGGTATTGAAAATTTCAAGCCCGGCAGTTTCCTTTGCATGAATATCAAGTCCTTTAACGAGCTTATCGGAAAGAGACGAGATTCGATTTTGCACACCGCGAACACTGATATGCTGTCTCATTGCTATAGCTTTGTCGGTTAAGCCGAGAATCAAATCGGCAAGTATTGCGGATTCACTTTCATTCAGCATTCCGTGCCTAATATTTATCGCGTGCTGTACACCACGCACAATCGGATCGATGTAGGAATTGTCATGGACCAGCACAGTATTGATGGCATGCATCAACTTCTCATCACTCTCGGTTTTCAAAGCGTATCCATGGATAGCTTCGTCAGGCACAATTTTGCCTAATTCGCGAACATAAGACTCTTTATGGAACTGCGACCAGAAAAGAATTTTCGCTCTGGAATTCTCCGACCAGATTTGCTGAGCTGCTTTAATGCCTGTCATCTCCGGCATCAAAATGTCCATGATCATCATGTCCGGCTTTTCGCTGCGATAAAGCTTTAATCCTTCCAGCCCGTTGCAAGCTTCAACAAGCTGCAGATCCGGCACTGTTTCCCTCAGGATCTTGATGAGATGCTGACGCAATGCAGCAACGTCTTCAACTACCAGAACTTTGTACATGCAAACGAATCTCCACTGTTGTGCCCTTTTGATCAGGACCTTGCATCCAGGTTACTTTAGCACCGATCAGAGCAGCTCTGAGCCTCATATAAAGAGTCCCGCGAGAACTTTCAGAAAGGCTTCCAGGATCAATACCTTTACCGTCGTCACTCACTCTGAATATGATATCGGATTCCTCTGCTTCGATACTAACACGCACCATCTTGGCCTGAGCATGTTTATTGATATTAGTGAGCGATTCCTGCACTAATCTATAAATCAACTGATTCTCGACAGCCGACATCGATTCAAGCAATTCCGAAGCTACATTATTTTGAAAGCGAACTTCGTAGGAAGCAATCTGGGACCCTTTATCAAGACGCTCTTCAATTGCCGCAGCCAATCCGAATTCTTCGAGCATGGCCGGGCATAATTCATCCATTATTTCCCGAATATCGCTCATCGATTGTTTAAGCAGCTCGTTTATTGTTTTCTCCTCTTCAGAGCTTGGTGCACGAGCAAAAGCTTCGAATCTTTTCTGAATAGTTCTTAGATCATTTAAGACCTGATCATGCAAATCGGCAGCCAGTAAACGTCTTTCGCTTTCATCCTGCTTCACCAGAGCAAGCCTTGATTCTTGAAGTTCCGAATTTCGCAACTTCAGCTCAATTTGCCTTGCTTCAAGTTCGCGATGTTCTTCACTTCGTTTTTTCAACAATTTACCGGCAAAAGATGCAAGTACTATACATAGAATAATACTCAATGGCTGCCCTTCACTTTGAAAGAAATGATAAAACCCAAGTTGAAAAAGCAAACTCACAATGAAAGTCTGTATTAGTAGAACAAGTCTGGGAGCTCCAGTGAAGCGCTTTGAGATCCAGATTGCAGCGTATGTAATCAGAAAGAGCAGCAAAAGATTGAGCGCTGCATTTTCAGCAAAAGACTTTTTCGTCAGTGCAAGCGAGGGAAGAAGCTCGGAAAATCCCTGAAGCAGCTCTCTGAAAAGAAGCGCATTTAAATCTTGCAAGAATTTTTGAGCACCAAAAACAATTAAAGACACTGAAAGGGCCGTTGCCGCAATCAAAGCCATTTTTCTGCTTCGCGCATCGTCCCCGAAAAGGGGTGCCATCAGGATCTCCTTGCTTGTCCTAGAAGACCTTTCAGATGCTCCTCGATATGCTCTTTATGAAGTTGATTTTCAAGCACTATTGTGACCAGATTATCCGGTTCAGTTGCTTTCGAATCTCGCTTAAGATAGAAATCGCGGATCTCCTCGGAATTCGGCAAATCCAGTTTCTGACCGCTGCGAATTTCTACAACGCGGCGTCCATCAATTTCGTGCTCGATAATTTTAGACGGATTAAGATCTACAATCAAATAAGCGATTCCGGCATCGTGAAATTTGTTTTCAGCTATGCTCACGAGAGATTCACCCACAACAATCTGATAGGTCTCTCGTGAAATTATCACAGCTTTGCTCTTATTTGATGACGGATCGCTCTTATTTTCCTCTGCAAGTTCGTCCTCAAGATCAGGCTCGGTCTCTTCTTTACGCCGTCCCTTTCTTAGGAATGCAGGAGCAGCAGGCAGTAATCCTAATAGCTTGTTTTCCGTATCTGAATTACTTTCTTCCGGATATTCTTGCTCTTTGGCAAATTGCAAGTCCGGAACGACGAATTCCGGTTTTTCTTTTGGAATTTCGCCAAGCACTCGTTCTATTTTCACAGCATTGTCATTAACACGAGCAGCGGAATTCTGCTCGGGATCGCGCATTTTTCCACTGGCGCTCATAGCAATAACTGCAGAAAGAGTGATTTCCCTGGCTGGAAAACGCCGAGCTCCATTTGCGAAGCTTGCGATAAATTCCTGCCCTTTAAGGCTTTTCTCCGCCAGACTGCGACCGATCAAAATATCCGTTGAATTCTTGCTTTCAGCAGAAGCGGCAATTTCCGCCTTACCTGTTTTCTCATTGGCGCGAACTCTAGCGATGCCGGCTGCAGCTATTAAAATACCAATTTCAACACCGGTTAAATATCGGCTCTCGACGCTGCGCATTCCTTTGCTTTGAGCTCTCACAGCTGATTCAAGCCCTGCTCGAACAGCGCTCTGAGCGGCAATATTGAGTGTTCGATTTGCCGGACTAGTATCCAAATTGCGAAGCGATCCATCAGGATTGCGTACCAGCACATCATTCTGCCGTCCGGCCGGCTGCGAAGAAATCGACGATTGCTGAACATTACGAACAGATCCTGAATTCAGGCTATCCGATCTCTGTGTGTTGCCTGGCAGAATTCTTGAACTGAGAGCTGTTTCGATTTGCTTTGTCAAAGACAGATCTTTGCTGGCCGAATGTTCTTTCAAAACTCCGAAATCGCGGGTAAAAGGAGAGTTCCCGTTTATATTTGTCTGAGCCAGTGGAGCTTGAGCTTCGATTCGCCCAGTCGTAAAGGCATTTTTAAGACTCGCATCCGTTTGGTTATGGAGTTCAGCTTTCAGTGCTGTTGTAAAAGATGTCGGTATTGTAGAAACTATTTCTCGTGAAGCAGGAAGCGTTGAGCCTCGGTTCGACAAATCCGCTTTCAAAATGGCTTGATTGCTGAGAGCCGTGGATTGCTGTTCGATTTTGTTATTGAAAATATTCGCGATAGATTCATTGCGAACAAAACTGCTTTTTATGGCATCACTTCGACCGACGAGTCCGGAGTTGTCACGAAGAGAGAAAACGGTATCCGGCTTCTGATTGCTGCTGCTTGCGGCTTGAAGACTAAAAGGGAGGGCAGCAATAGAAGTTCTTGGTAGAAACTGAGTATTAGGCGATTCAAACGCTGCCTTAGTCACTTGAGAAATTGCAGGCGCCGCCGCATCCTTGATGTTAATAAAGTGATTGCTAGCACTCTGTTCTCTGGATGTCGAAACGACTTCTCTGTTGTTTGAGCCTGCAGAACTGCTACTCTCTTTAAAAGACACTTGAGTTCCTGATTCTCTCAAAACCCGTGTTGAATTTGGAGCCATGATTCCGGCTTCCGGTCTTTGCGAAGTATTTTCAGTTCGAGCCGGACTATTTTCAGCTCTGCCGGGGACTGCTTCCTGTCTCTGTGCAGCAGGCTCAGATTTTGCTGCAGCCGTATCGTTTTTTTGCGCAACCGTCTCAGCTTTAACAGCCCCGCTCTCAAGCTTTGCACCGTCTTTTTCTATCAGATGACCCAGCTCATGAGAGTCAGGCGGACTGTTTTTTTGATTCTCAAGTAACCTGCTCAATGATGAAATTGAATTGCCTGCACTTCCGTCTGAAGGCTGCGGAACTTTGGAAGCAGCATCTAGCGGAGCAGATTTAGCAGTTTGCTCGGCGTTTGGCTCAGATATAGTTTTGCCGGCCT
>JAIEPM010000270.1 GCA_019748395.1 Candidatus Obscuribacterales bacterium | reverse complement strand
AAACGGCAGGGATGCGCATTCCGGACACATCAGCAGCAGAGCCCGCTTTACGTGACGGATTGGCTGAAGCGTAGAGAGATATTGAGCCTCCTGCAAGAGGCAGCCAAGCAATAGCTTAAACACCATCGCGATTCAGTTCGGATGGTGTTTTTGTTTGAGGAGTATTCTTAGTGTCGATCTTTCAATCGCATCGCAAGAGGGTAATCAAAACTCTCGATCCGAATTTCGAACAGAAAATCCGGGACAGTTTTCAGCATCAAGGCGTCATGCAGGCACATAACGGCAAGCTTGCAGAAATTAGCCCTGGATATGTGGAACTGCATTTGCCCTTTAGCAATGCTCTTGCTCAGCAGCACGGTTTCTTCCATGGTGGCATAGTTGCCACTCTTGCAGATTCGGCATCAGGCTACGCTACCTACACTGTGCTTGCCGAAGATGAGGAGTGTCTTTCTGCTGAATTCAAGGTGAATTTTTTAAGTCCGGCAAAAGGCTCATTGCTAATCGCTAGGGGTTCTGTACTTAAAGCAGGCAGAACACTGGTGATTACCGAGGCTTCGGTATCAGTAGTTCAAAATGGCGTCGAAACTGAATGCGCTTTGATGCTGCATACCCTGGCAAGAGTCAAACACGTAAAAAGCGGACAGAACAACTAGCTTATCTATCTACTGTTCAGTTTTGGTCCTATAGCCATCATCTCCATTTCTTCCCGATCTGCTCATTTAGCATGTCAACGACCCGGGTTGAAACGAGCATCGAGCGAAGCCTTCAAGTTTTTTGCATTCATATCTACTCTGGCTTTACAGGCTCTGCTCTGAATCTCAAGATTCTTTCGTGAGAGAGCCGCGTCTCGTTCGATTTCTTGCTCCTCGTCGTTTAACGCCTTAATTTGTGCGTTTAATTCAGCTTTCTGCGTCTCAATCAAATTTTTCGATTTCATAGTTTGAATTTCCAGATCACGATTCAGCTCTGACGTCCGCTCATCAATCAAAGTTCTCTGAATATCCTTTTGTTGATCAATATGTTCTTTGTCTGCCGAGACCCTCTCAAAACTCGCACTGCAGCCTGAAAGTGAGATGAGACCTCCCAGCGCGAGAGCAATCTTTCTTATCGGAATAAGGTTCATAACATTGTCTCCATCATTCTTATCCGCTTCGGCAAAGACCCTGAACCGCAGCGATTGTTCCCAAGATCTTTCCAGACGGAGGATAGAATCAGACAAATAAACGCCACAAGCTGTTTCTTCACTGCATACTCTGAGCAGGGAGACGCATGGCGTCACCCCCGACCCCCACGACTATTTGAACAATTACGAATTAACTTGCTCTTCCGGCTGGTCTCTGATGTGATAAAAACTATCGTGGAGGGAACAAAACATCAGGCTGGTTATTTAGTAAATAGTCAGGTCTGAGGAGCTCCACGTTAATGCCGGATGACAAACCGAGCGAAAACCCCGAGAATGAACAGCCCGGGCAGGAATCCGAAAAACTCAGTGCTGATGCAGAGAAAGCTCAGAGCCCAGCAGACAAGCCAACTGCTGATGGCGATTTACAAAAACGCGGGCTGTTGCCGGACGCAAGAATCGAAGTAGCACCGGGGGTAGCTGTTGGCGATAGTGTAAAGCACTCAAATGAAAGCTGGATAGCAAAAGGTTCACACGAAGGCAAGGCGCTAATTTATCAGCAAGGAAGAGGTCTGGCTTTTGCGGGAGTTTTCAACCCGCTAGACGGCAAGCCTGACCCGGCTGTATACAAGGAACTCCCGCCATTCGACGGTCAGATCAAGGGCGTCACTTATTACGCCGACAAAAAGGGAAGTGTTTTTAAAGTCCAGGAAGTTTACGGACAGAAACTCATGTCCTCTGCGCATGACTTGAAACTGGTTGATCCGGCAGAGATCGCTAAAAGCACGCCGGAAGAAAAGCCCAGGACACAAACGGCGGAGCCTCCGAAAGCTGAAGCCAAGCCGGAACCGAAAGTCGGGGAACTTGTTGATTACAACAATGAGAAACTGAAAGTAGGCGCCGTTAAGGACGGTCAGGCGCTGCTCTATCTTGAAGGTCGTCGTATTGACTGGGCCATATCTCCCACTGCCGTTAGCGATGCCGAGCTGAAAAGGAATTTCAAAGCTGTGGACGTAATGGTCGGAGATGAAAAAGTTACTAGATACGTAAGCAAAGACAGTCGAGATACAAGCGTTTATTTTCTTGACGAGAACAGAGGAAATAAAGCTCTATACCGGGACAATTCTATGGAAGCGGTGAGGCTCTCGGACATTGGCAAAGGAAAGATAACTGTGCCTCTGCCGAATCTAGGTCCGGAAGTTTCAGGCTCTGAACGACGAAGAGAAGCACGCGCCGAAGCCCGACCGGAGCCGAAGACAGCAGTAATTGATCAGAGCAAATTACCAAAAGTTGGAGAGCAGGTTCGCTTTGGATCCGAAAAACTGAATCTGCTTGCTTATGATTCCAATCATGCAATCCTTCACAAGACCGGCCGTAATCTCGACTATGCCGTATCAGGAGAACATCTGAGTAATGATGAGTTTGAGCGAAAGTATCAGCAAGTAGACCTGATCATAGACGGAAACAAAGAATCAAGATATATCGAAAAAGGTCATCCCGAGCGCGGCGTTTATCTGGCAAGCGATTTTGGAGGTCAAAAATCAGTTTATCAGGATCACTCATTTGAGGTTGTTCCTAACAAAGATCTACTCTCACCTAAAGATCGAGCAGCTCTCCCACGGCCGGGCAATGATCTTCCCGCGAATCCCGAAGCAACACCTGATGCAGGCGCAGCAAAGGAAACAGCAAAAGATCGTCCACCCGTCGCAGAGCAGCGTATAGGCAAAATGGGTGGAGAAAAAGCCATCGAAAGAGTGGCAGTGGTTGATGGACAAGAGATCAAAATCAGAACTCCGACATCGTACGAGAGTGACTTTAAGCGGGAAGTCGAAATCCATGGAAATAAGATCCAGCTCCATCAGACCATTGGACAGCAGTGGTTTTACAGCGAAACCAATTACGACGTTCCTCGCGATGGCAGCGCTGAACAAGTAAAACTCCATGTCACCGGAATTGATGCCAAAGACGTGGCAAAACTGCAAGCAGAATTGCTTCCCTTTCTCGAAAAGCTCCGAGAGGACGGTCATCTTCAAAAGTACAAAACCTTCGACCCTAATTTTATGGATGGCGCATGGCATGATCATCCCGATCGAGTAGGGAAGCCAGCTGGTCCTAAGGGGAATGACTCGAAAGCCTTTACAATTTATCTTCCGCAAAGCAAAGCCGAAGATGTCGCAAAATTGATAGACAAATTTCTTGCCGAAAAGAAACTCACGCTTGAGAATTTTGCGGGTGACAATGTTGCTGAGTTAACGCGTAACCAGAGCCAATCCAAAAGAGTTAGCATCGAACGAGACATGTGGGAAAAAACCGTCTCAGTAGGAGGTCGTGAGGGTGCGGTTCTCGATCCTGCGTTAGTCAAAGAACTCCATGACAAATTCGGTTCTCATGGAATTACAGACGGTAAACTCGGCAGTGATGCCCTGAGAGCCGCGGAGAAGGCCGCCGGAATAAAATCAGGTCAGCTGACATACGATAGAGAAGGGCGACTTATGTTCGCCGACGCAAATCCCAAGTCCGAAAAGCATCCAGAGAATCGCTTTTACTTGGATGAAAGCAAAGCCAACAAAACAGAAGGAGCAAAAACCGGACGCCCGGCAATCTACGCTTTGTATGAAATGACTAACCTGGATCCTGCAAAAATTCATTTAGACGCAGTTAGAGAACAGAAAAGACTTGCAGCTGAGGCTGCTCAGCCGGAGAGAGTCGCTCCTAAAGCAGAATCATTACAGGGAACCGAGACCAGAGTTGCATCGGATGGTACCCTCGACAGACGAGATGCACGCCCCGGAGAGGTTCTTGCTCGGGAGCAGCTCGAACGGCGAGATAGAGTAGATGCCAAGGAAATTGAGGCATTGAGGAGTCGAGCCGAAGAACTCGCTAAGTCCGATAAAGCAGCTGATCGGGAAAAGGCAGAGGCGATGAGAAATGCGGTTGATGCACTGGAGGGTCGGCTTGGTAAGGCCGCTCAAGAGATGGCTCACAAAACTATGCTTGCCGAATCACGTAAAGCGCTTGAGCGGGGAGAAGGAGGTGGATACGGCAAGGCTGTTGTTGGAGGATTGATTGGTATAGGAATTTTGACCACTGCAGCCCTGGCATGTTACAGGTCCAGCATGAAAGCGAAAGAGCAAGAAGCAATCGAAAGAGCAAAAGTCAGATAGGGAGATGTTATTATGCAAGTTACAGATCAATCAAAGGTTGAAAAAATGCGCTTTGAACTCTCGACCGAATTCGAATTCCCATTTGAAAAACTGGCTCAGGACGATAAATTATCGGTGGTCAAATGCTGGAAGACGGGAAAATATTTTTGGCTTCGAGTAATGCATCCTCAAGAAGAGCAAAGTTATGACTTTCGAATTTTGAAAATCTTCCGTTTTCTGGAAGCAACACATCTTGTGGTGAGCCCGGCCCGGCGCTGGAATCGACTGCGTTCTCTAAAAATCGGCTCTCTCTTGCAAGTATTGAACCCCGGTCTGGTAAAAGTAGCAAACAGCGCAGAATTACATGAGCTCCAAAATCAATTGACGGCCGAAGAAAGTTGTCAAATTATCCAGGGCAATGCTGCTTACGACCAGCTTTTCGAAGATCAACTAATGAGAACTTTCGCTTCAGTGCACGACTGGGAAAGCTCTGATGATATGAAGGCACTGGCTTTTGAGCACCGCTGCATCATCAACGATGCGCTCAGTAATGATAATCAGGAGCTCGAAATTGATCTGACCGCCACCCAGCAAGATCCCGGTTTCATTTCATTTAAATCCAAAGGACGCAAGCTTGTTTTTCAGAAAATGGCATTTCTAGAAATCTCGGGAAAAGCCTACTTAGGGCTTGCTTACACGGCAGATAATTTGAGCGATGTCGACAAACCACCTGTACTGATGATGGGCTTGATTAGTAAAGAGAAAGCCCGGATACTGCCTGCTGATGAATGCAGCATGTTAGCGCCGAAGTATATGGACGCAATCGAAGAAATGAAATAGCAGCCGCTAAGCTAAACAAGAGCGATTTTAGAACTAATCGCTCTTGTTTATGGCACTGCGAAAAATGAACTTCTGGTTGGCAGCAATGTAGGCGGTTTCAACTTTTTTTCGCATTTCTTCAGAGA
The DNA here is from genome assembly GCA_019748395.1 of Candidatus Obscuribacterales bacterium. GTDB lineage: Bacteria > Cyanobacteriota > Vampirovibrionia > Obscuribacterales > Obscuribacteraceae > JAIEPM01. The sequence continues at coordinate 7,976 of JAIEPM010000270.1, read as the reverse complement.
TACTTTCAAAAGTTTTGACCGCCTCGAGAGCATCCAACACATAACGGCCTTCGCTCCCGTTAATAGCCCAATCTGTAAGCACACTTATAGCTTTACGAGCCACCTCGCATGGTGGCTCGACTGCATAGATATTAGCCAACGCAATTGCGGCCGCCAGACGCAAGCTGCTTGATTCCATAGACATGAATTCATTCAGTCTTCTTAAAATCGGGTCCGAAAGATCCCTAACTTTCAAGGCTTTGCAGGCATTGAAAACTCCTTGAACTTTGCTTAGCTCGTCGATGTCCAGCTCGCTTAGCTCAGCAAGGCTGCTCACTCGAAATTCATGACTCGATACCTGATCTGGAACAGTAGCATTCCAAATTCGCATCAAAGAGTTATTAAGTCTGACAAGTGCCTCTCGGGACCGCACTTTAAGTTGCTCATCATAGTGCTCATTTGCAATGGCGCTTAGCATCACCTTTGTCTCAGGATGAGGATGTATGCATAATAAATCAAGCAACCTGTTCTGAAAAATAACGCATTGCTCGCTAATCGGTCTGCTGAGTTCAAGCCGCAAAGCATCAAAAAGAATACTTGAAAGTTCACGCCGACCGGGTCGATACAATGTTTCAGGATCTAAATACTCTTCAAAAGCCTCAAGCATGACTGAACGGCGCTGAACGCTCGCATGCTTGCTATAGCCAATGATGCCGCTTACGCTAGAGTGAAGGTCTACTCTGAATCTCTCCACTTTCATAAGATCTCTTACCAGGCTCAATGCTTCCTCAGCTAATTGAGTTCGCATCTCAATAAATGCCGGATAGCCATTACAAAGAAGCAAATAACTCAAAAATTCTCGAGCGGAAGAACCATCTTCGCCGTCTTGTGCAGCTAACTTAGAAAGCTGCTTAAACTGTGCCAGCGCTTCTAAGCGCAAGTCTTTATAAATCTGATTTCTAGTGTCTACACGAATGACAATTCTTGAATCTTGTTCTTGGGGGATTGCCTCTCTTTGCGAAGCCACTATCAGGTCAAGCATCCGGCGACCATATGTTTCTTCAAGATTCTCAGCGTAAAGCAACGGAAAGCGTGTGCCGACCCAATTTAAGTATGGCTCCTTCTCGCGTTCTGTATTTGATTGTCCGTTATTCGCGGAAGAATCGGAAGTCATGTTCTCTATTCAAAAATATCTGTTGGCCGGAGTGGCATGCAAATTATACTTGCTCTGCCAACAGAAGCCAAAGATTTCTCAAGCCCTAATTCAGGAGGTTAAGCGGAATGCTGAAAGCATCGGTCAAAGTTATCTTATATCTTCCCGCAGCAGCCTTGTCGATTTCGATTTTGACCCCCTGCTTACCTCTGTCCACATAACAAGTAACAGGTAAGCTGGATGTCTCTATTTCTTCCCTTATGGCGCAATCTTTTAGAGAGCTTGAGCTACCCAGAGCTTCAAACAAGTCTCCTTCCTCTATTAGAAAGGAGGCGCTGTAATGGCTTCCGGACCCATTCCTGAGCCGATGCTCTTCCAGCAAGGTTAGTGTTTGGGGCTTAAATCCGGCAAGCCCAATTACTCGATTGGATTCAAACGAATAATTCAAAGACGTAATCATGATCAGAATTGCAAAAAGGAAAGGCACACTCGCCAAGTCGCCGAAAAGGCGACTTTTGCCTCTCCATCTACTTTTGCTCAAGCAAAAGCCAAGAAAAAAACGGCATGCAAGCAATTGAACAAAAATTACTGTCGTTCTGCGGAGTGCATTCAGGAGACCATAAAGACTTTCGATCAGAATGCTGCCTGTGCTGATCAAATTGAATAGTCTCTCGGTGATCATCGCAAAGAGAATGAGCACGATAAGCTGCTTAAAGAGACGATCTATCCGGCTCCTGATTCTAGTAGTCATCGTTATTCTCGTTCTAATATATGTATCAAGAACACGCTCAAATATCCCAACTTGAATTCTGCAAGACTACTCTGTAGCCATCGGGGTCTTCAAATGTTTTGCCGTTTTTGTCCCAGTACGGATTGAATGAGCAGACATTTCTATAACCATGTTTTTCCATTCTCGCCACAGCCCTTGTCCATGCCTCAAAATCGGTTATATAGAACACCAGTAAATTGTCCTGGGTTGGTGCACGTCCAGCTATGTGACCTGCCTTTTGCGTAAACTCAAGATGATAGGACGAGCCTTTATGTCCCAGCATCGCGCCGCTAAATCCGGCGTGATCGCTGAATTCAAATAAGAGGTCCATCCCCAGGGCGTCCCTGTAGAAGTGAATAACTTCCACTAAATTGTCAGTTGGCCTGGCTACTCTGAGCTTTAAGTCTACGAAATTGGAATGCTGGCGTTGCATGATGAATCCTGAACTAAGTTTGCTTCCCTAAATTTGAAGATTAAATCGTTTTTGAGCTTTCAAAAACCTCTTTTTCTTGTATAGAACAATTTAAGGAACTCAAACCTATTGACAACGGCTGGCTTTGAGAGATTTCGGGAACTTCGGGGAACAAATATAAAGACTGCCAGGCTTCAGCAGTCGAACGCACGGGGGACGCAATTTAAATGCCGGACGACAAACCAAGTGAAAAGCCTAAAGAAGAAGTTATCGACGACAAAGCCAAAGAGGCTTTAAGAGAGAGTGCAACAACTCCCGGCAACACCGATAAACCCGTAGACAGCAAAGCCGCAGGCAGCGAGCTGGAAAAGAAAGGAATTCTGCCGGAAACACGCCTCGACGGAGCCGGTCCCAAGCCAGGTGCTCAAGTTGAGTATGGTGGTGAGAAGTGGGTCGCTAAAGGGACCCATGAGGGTCGCAGCATTCTCTATCAAGATGGCAGAGGTCGGGATTTTGCCGGACAATTTTTGCCGGTGGACGGAAAGCCTGATCCGGCCAAGTTCAAGGAACTACCTAAATTCGAGGGTCAGCCGCCTGGAACCAGCTATTATGCGGACAAGGCAGGTAATGTTTTCCATTACCATCAATTGGACGGAAATAAAGGCATCATGACCACAGCGCATGATGTGACTCTAGTCAATCCTGAAAAGCTAGCTTCTCAGGTTAAAGGCGGCGAACCCAAAACTGAAGGTAAGCCCGAGGTCAAGGCTGCCGAACCGAAAGCCGAGACAAAGCCTGATGTGAAAGCTTCCGACCCGAAACCTTCCGGAGACGGTCCGAAAAGTGAGTATAAAGAACTCAAAGTAGATGGCAAAGTTTTGCTGGTCAACGATGTATTCAGCCAAATTGCTCGCACAGGAAGAGCGCCGGAACCGGCCGTGCCGAAAACCGGTGCAGAAGTAGAATATAAGGGTGAGAAGCTCAATGTAGCAGGCTACGAAGGAAACGTAGCCCTCTTGCAAAAAACCGGCAGAAACGCAGATTTTGCCGGCATCGCAACCCCAGTTACAGACGCTCAGCTCGAAAGCAAATATCAAAAGGTCCAGGTAACCATCGACGGCAAGCAAGAAACCCGTTATATGGAAAAGGGTAAGCCTGGAAATGGTGTCATGAAGCTCATGGACTTCGGCAGCCAGAAAACCTTATGGCCGGATCATGAATTTGAAGTGGTCAAAAAAACAGACCTGGTAAAAACGGAGAAACCGGCAGAAGTAAGCAAGGCCCCGGAGACCGCAAAAGTAGAAACAGCGCCCGCAAAGCCTGGTGAAGCTCCAAAAGTCGGCAGCGAAGTAAAATTCAATGGCGAGAAAATGAATGTAGCTGCCTATGTGGGTAATACAGCGCTACTTCATCAAGAGGGTCGCAATGCTGATTACGCCGTAATTTCATCTAAGGTCACTGACGCAGAACTGAAGGCAAACTTCTATAAAGTTGATGTCACCATCGATGGAAAACAGACTGCACGCTACATCGATCGAAGCAAACCTGGTTTTGTGATGAGTCTTTCGGAGCATGGAGGCAACAAGTTTCTGACTCCTGATCACTCTTTTGAAATGGTAAGCAAAGCAGAGTTGATCAAACAACAAGGAACTACTGCAGAAGCACCCAAGACTCCTGAAAAACCGGTCGACAAAACAGAGCCAAAAGCGCCGGAAAAGGCGCCCGACAAGGCCCCTGAAAAAGCAGCTGCTAATACGGAAGGTCGCTCTCCTGATGCCGAAGTTAAAGACGGCAAGATGAGTGACGGCAAACCGGCAACTGAGCGCAGTCGCGAAGTTGATGGAAAAAAGGTTACAGTCAGGACTCCGGAAGAACACGGCCGATTCTTCAGAGAAGTCACTGTTGACGGCAAGACGATCAAACTTACGATGGGCTACCCGCAGCAATGGTTCTATAGTGAAGGCGGCGGTGGCGAATCCAAAGATAAAGCAGCCGAGCAGGTCAAGCTGCATGTCACGGGCGTGAGCGGTAATGACGTAACAAGACTTCAGGCAGAACTACTTCCAAAACTGGAGGAGTTGCGCGCCAAAGGTTTGATTCAACAGTACAAAACTTTTGATCCTAACTTCATTGACGGTAAGTGGCACGACAATGAGAACCGCTACGGCAGAGAACCAGGACCTACAAATAACGACTCGAAGGCATTCACAATTTATGCACCACCGGACAAGGTGCAGGAAGTTGCAAAAATAATAGACAAGGTTCTGAAAGATAAGGGTCTTGGCTTACCTAATAGCTACGAAGGAAACAACGTTGGCGAACTCACCAGAAAACAAAGCGAATCGAAGCGAGTCAGCGTCGAGCGCGACATGTGGACAGCCACAACCGATAAGAGCGGCTACCGTGGTGCCTTAATTGACGAATCTACAGCCAAGAAAATCGAAGAAAAATTCGCGAAAAACGGCGTTGACGAGAGAGGGAAATTGACCCCGGACGCTCTTCGTGCTGCAGAAAAAGCTGCCGGAATAGCGGAGCATCAGCTTGGATATGATAAAGACGGCCGACTAATGTTCCTCGATGAGAACCACAGATCTGAAAAGGTCGATGGAGGTCGCTTCTATGCCGACGAAAGCAGAGCCAATAAAACTCCAGGTGAAAGAACCGGTCGTCCGGCTATCTATGCACTTTATGAACTGGCCGGTGAAGACCCGGCAAAAATACATACTGATGCTATAAAAGCCAAGCAAGAAGTTGCTGTTGAAACTTCGCGTCCAGAGCGAGTTGCTCCAAAAGCTGAATCATTGCAAGGTACTGATACCAAACCAAATGCCGACGGCACACTTGAACGGAAAGACGCTAAACCCGGTGAAGTGTTGGCGCGCGAGCAACTAGAACGTCGCGATCGAGTAGATGCAAAAGAAATCGAAGCTCTCAGAAAGACAGGCGAAGAACTTGCCAAATCTGAAAAAGCTGCAGACAAAGAGAAAGCTGAAGCAATCAAACGGACAGTTGATGCTCTTGAAGGGCGTCTTGGCCGAGAAGCGCAGGAACTTGCTCACAAAACAATGCTCAGCGAATCTCGCAAAGCTCTCGAAAGAGGCGAAGGTGGCGGTTACGGTCGTGCTGTTACTGGCGGCTTAATCGCTGTCGGTATTCTCACAGCTGCAGCTCTGGCCTACTACAGATCGCAAATGAAAGAATCCGAGCAGAGATCTATCGAACGCGCCAAAGTGCGAGATAAATAGAAATCAGCCAACTAAAAGTCGTTTGAAGCTTCAAAAGAATACCAGTCACCTGATATTTGACCGGGTAAATAATACTTGCTTCCATACGGCGAACGCGTGAGTGATGGCTTATAGCCAAAGCCATTACATTGATAAACTTGAATAGTCGGCTATATCTGAAAGCTTCAGGCTCGGAAGTCGGGAGAATATGATTCGACTCTGGATTTGTAATAGAATTCGGCAAAAGACCTAAATTCGAATGTATTGGCTAATCTTGAGAGCTGCCTGCGAATAATAGCAAGATTATCGGCTAATCAAGGACTCTGTTTTTTTGCCAGGTCGAACTGTTGAAGAGACGACTTGTCGACAATACGACACGTCGTCTGCTTGTCTCGTCGGCAAGTCGCATTGTGGACCTGGCTTATGTACGACAAAGCGAACAGTCCTCCTGTCTAGCCCGAGCGATCTCCGCATCTGTTACTCTAGTCGGAATCACACACTGGGCAGGCTCGATGATTTCCCTTCGCTGACGGTCGAATTTTAAAAGGAACGAAGATGAGCGAATTTCATCAATTTCTTCATGGAAAAGTTTAGTTATGCAAGAGTCAGTGCCCGAGCCTAAAGCGTTGCAGCCGCATGATACAGAGTTGGGTAAACTCGGCTATGCCCAAGAGTTATTTCGCACCATGGGTGGTTTCTCCAATTTTGCAATTGGGTTTTCAGTGGTTTCAATTCTCACTGGAGCAGTTACGCTTTACGACTACGGTTTGCGCATGGGCGGACCTGCTGAAATGACGATCGGTTGGCCGATCGTCGTGTTCTTCACTACGTTCGTTGTTTTAAGCATGGCCGAACTCGCTTCTTCCTTGCCCACTTCGGGCGCAACCTATCACTGGTCTTGTGAACTGGGAGGCAAGGGCTGGGGCTGGTTTACTGCCTGGTTCATAATTGTTGGCTATATCACTGCATTAGCCGGAATAGACTACGGCTGCGCGCAGTTTTTGATGCCGATGCTGGGAATTCCAGCTACTCAAACTAACTTATTGATGACTTACGCGGCTCTTTTAGTTTCGCATGGTGTTATTAATCAATGCGGTATCAGGCTTGTATCCTGGCTCAATGACTTCAGCGTTACAGTCCATATAGTCGGATTGATCGTGATTATCGGCGCCCTTTTGCTCTTTGCGCCCAAGCAGGATTTCAATTTCCTGCTCAGCGCCAAAACTTATAACGCTGACAAGATTCCCTATGGATGGGCATTTATCCTCGGCTTGTTGCAAGCGCAGTGGACATTGTCCGGTTACGATTCATGCGCGAGCGTATCGGAAGAGACAGTTGATGCTAATTTGAGCGCACCCTGGGGGATGGTAATTGCAGTTATTGTCTCTTCTATCGTCGGCTACATAATGCTTTTGGCACTTACACTCTCAATTGGAGACGTGAACAGTGTTTTGAGTGCCACCGATGGCAGTGGTAATTCAGTTCCGGCGGTTGTTGCAATTCTGGTTCAATCGCTGGGCAAACAAGTTGGCGTGGCTGTTTCTGTGTTGACAGCAATGGCAATGTGGTTCTGCGGTTTGGGAGCTGTTACCGGCTGTTCACGCGTAATTTATGCATTCGCTCGAGATGGTGGACTGCCGTTTTCCGATTTCTTCAAGAAAGTTGAAAGCAAGCATCATGTGCCTATCGCAGCCATCTGGGCAACGGTGGCTTGCGCATTTCTGGCGGCAATTTACAGTGGTGCTTACGCGGTTGTGACTTCGATAAGCACTATAAGTCTGTATTTTGCATACACTACTCCGGTTTTCCTTTCATGGCGCGGGCGGCATGTTACCCCGCTTGTCAAAGGACCATGGCATCTTGGGAAATTCAGCCATGGGGTCAATCTGCTGGCCATAATTTGGACTGTTTTTATAAGCGCAGTAATCAGCCTTGCAAACGACGGCAGAGCAGGAAAGGCGATGGCAGGGCTTCTTGTATCGCTTGGGCTATGGTATTACTTCCGCGAGCGACATCGCTTCAAGGGTCCATCCTGGATTGGCAAGGGGCTTGCCTCCTGATTGTCTGCAAGATAAATTTGGCTTAGGCTTTGGTGGCAATTTCTTGCGAATATATTCAATGATTGTTCGATCGATATAAATTACATACACAACCATCAGGGCAATCGATATATTTGGATCTAAAATCGCAAGATGACTTTCCCGCAAGTAGACCGAGAGCCTGACATTTATGGCAGTGCGATTCAATCAACCTGAAATGAAGGTCTGCGAATTGGCAAGCGCCAGGCGTGAAAAGTATTCCGGGGGAGTTCACAGCACCGGAAGTGCCTGCTATTCTTTATGCATATTCGGTGAGCGGTTAATTAAAGTAACTGCTTTGAGCCGAGGGGCGATGCGGAAACGGCAGGGATGCGCATTCCGGACACATCAGCAGCAGAGC
>JAIEPM010000590.1 GCA_019748395.1 Candidatus Obscuribacterales bacterium | reverse complement strand
GCGCTGAAAGAGGTCACGATTTTCCCAGGGTAGAATCTTGCCTTCTTTGATGACCTCTGTTGCCTGCTCAGACACGACAGCAAAGCCATTTTTTCGAAGTTCATTGAGTAGCGTGGACTTGCCCACAGACGGTCCACCGGTGATTACGATCATCAATTCGAGTACCTCCTTGCAACAGTGAATTGCGAATTAAAAGAGAATCGAAGTGTTGTGCTCCATATATGTGAAAGTGGGATAGCGACCGGAGTTTTGGTAAATGGTCGCAAAGAATGATCAAAGAATCGAAATCGTGACGAGTTTCCTCCATACAACGTCAACTTTCTGTGAGAGCTAGAAACGCTTGTCACACCATGGATTACAATGGTGCTATTTGAAATGAGAGAAAGTTTTCGAAAGCGTGACGCGTTTCCTCCATATTACGTCAATTTTCTGTTAGAGCTGGAAATGCTGATGATACAAGCATCACCGAAAGTGATCTCGCGAAACGAATCGGAAGCGACATCAGTTTTCGGCATGACGATCGTCATGGTCGCTTGCATGACCAGTCCCGTTACGCTTACTATTACATCGTTTGCGGATGCTCACATTTTGTGTACAAATATTTTGGATAGATTCGTACTAGGAAAAACCCTGAATGCTCAATGCGTTTTTTGCTGATGTTAAGAGCATCTTGAAGCTGACAGTGCAAATATTGAACTAGTGTCTTTGATTCGAAATTTCGCTCCAAGTATGTGGTGGCATCGCCGCAATACGAATAGCACTTGGAACGGCTCGAACTGACCTCAGGCAGACAGGTGCTTGACTTCTCCGTGAAGCAAGTCCGCCCGCTCTGTATTCTGCTGTTCAATGACGCCAGGACTATGTTTCGGGATTTTCAGATTTCTTTCAAATCTCGATGGGATAATACACCTATAGCTGAGGGCTGTAGGGATGTCGACACCGGATTCGCAGGAAAAACATAAATCACCAGAACTATTCGAGTCTGGTGAAAAGACTGTCTCCACGCCCGAGCGAAAAGTCAGCGCTGAAGCAGAGAGTGGAAAGGAAAGTTTCTACGAAGCACAAACAAAGCAAGCCAGGGCGCTGAAGAAAGCTCGCGGAGAGGGTGTGAGAACTGAGACGCACAAAGAGTTCGGCACTCCAACAATTGAAGGAGACGAAGGCACACTTATTCCTGGAGGTGCTCCGAGTCGTTCAAAGGTGTCGGACAGTCAGCCTCAGGCTCTCGGTAAAGAGCGAGGTGCGCCGGGATCAGCTGAGCAGACCGGCAAGGTAATTGATTACAAAGCAAGACAAGAAAGCAAGTCCTCGTTTTCACTGGGAATGGATTATGAGCAAAATGCCGCCGACGCACGAACGCCTATCGATAAACTTGGTGATTTCATGCAAGCAGCGACTAAGCGAGCCTCTGATCCTGAAGGATGGAAAGCTTGGGCGCAAGGAGAGATAAACAGATTCTCTGGTATAGGTGCTGGACTGAACGAAGCGAAGGACGAAACCAAAGCCGCAGTTGCTGCTGGCTGGAGAGCTCTTACCGATGGCACGGTAGTGGAGTTTCTTTCACAGCCTAATGCGATCAATGCACCAGTATTTAATACAGTCGCAAATGCTTTCGATGCAATGAGCAAAGATCCAAATGCAGTGAACAAGGCATTTGAATCACTCGGCCACGTGGTAATGAAAGCAAGTGAAGGCTACACAAATTTGCCAGACCACGAAAAAGGAAAAGTGATCGGCAAAGTAATGTTTGGCATGGTCAATCCAGAAGGAAGCACAGAAGGTGCAGAAGCTGCATTGAAGATAGCGAACAACGTTGCCACGCATGTGGATGATGCCGTAAGTACAATTATCGCGCAGTCGATGAGATCCATAAGCGAAATGTCTCCGGAGCTGGCTGAACAAACCAAGAAAACGCTATTCAACTTTATCCGGGATCGCGGATTGAATGTCGCAGATCTCGAAAAAGCTGGAGAAATTCCAGAAGGATATTTCGCAAAATTATCTGGAAAAGGCGGAGATTGGCCAGTTATAAACGAGCGCCCTTCAGCAGATGTCGTACGGCAAACAGAAAAATACTCGTGTGTTTCCGCCGTCGGTGAAATGTTGTCGAATGGAGAACTAAAACAAGCTGAATTGATTAGGGAACTAAATGCTCCTGCCGATACAAAGAAATTAGCTAAAATATTAGGTCCAGCTTGGAAAGGACAAGATGTTACGGAGGAGTCGCTGGGAGCGCTGCTAGAGCGAAAATCATCTTGGGCAGCCGAGTTACGAGAGTTGCCCGGCTCGCGCCACTTCCGGTGTGAACCAGCTCATTGTGTTGTAGTGGATGGGTTGGACGAACAGGGGCTTATAATGATTCGGGACCCGGCCGATGGTACAAGATACGAAATGACTCGTGCGGATTTCATCAAACATTGGAATGGAACGGTTCTTTACCGGTGAGGAGAAAATGAAGATAGCAGACGATCACATTGCAAAACTCAGATCACACGGTCTTTTCGTCGCTGAGCCACGATCGTCTGATTCGTGCTATCCAGATGGTGTACTGGTGGGAAAACCTGTAGCCTTGCCTGGCAACCACATACCTAAGTTTTCTACAAGTTATGCCAATCTTGCAACCAACGAAGAGATTAACTTCGACGCGCCACCAGTTTGGTTTTTCGGACATAGTGGAGTTTGGATTGTTCTGGCACAGGAACACTCGCCTGTACCTGGCCCAGGAGATTTTATAGACGAATGGAATTCTCCTGAGGAAGCCGTTCAGGATATCTTGGAATTCTACTTTGGCGATCCTCAAAGAATGCAGGCGAAAGCTCATGCGAGGAGTAAGAGCGAGAAACCAGATGGCTCAAATTGACGAAAAGTACTTGAATCAGCTGCGCTCGGCGGGTCTGTTTACTTCACATCCGCTCGGCGCATTCGCGGGTGGCGTTTGGGTTGTGAAACCAACGACTACACGTGGCAATAACATTCCAGGTTATTCCAGCGGTTACATCAGCTTAGGAGATGAGCCATTGTGCCCTGATAATGATGCACCAATGCTGAAGTTCATGCATCGAGACGACATCTGGATCGTAGATGGGATCCGCAGTTGCGGAGGAATGGGTCCATCAGATTTTATTGACACTTGGAAAACTCCAGAAGAAGCAGTGCAGGATATACTCGATTATTTTTTCGGCGATCCGGCGCGCATGCAAAAGGTGGCTGTCGAAGAAGAGAAATTTCGAGCGCGATTGGAAGCGTTTAGAAAAGAGAAGGCTGGCGAATCTCAATCGGCGGAATGAGTATTACGAACCGTATTCTGACCAAAAGCTGTATTTGAGCTTGTTTGCTTCTTTGATTCGCGCTTTGTACTGGGCGTGATTTTCGATGTCCTTCCAGTCCGAAATTTTGTCGGAAAGAGAATCCAGTTTTCTCAAGTAATTGATCCCATGGTGGTAAATCTTGGACTTTGCTCTTGCCAAAATAGATTCTAGCAAGGCTCGATAAATCAGTGTCGCGACAATCAAGCGGTTGTGCTTCTGGAAGAACTTGGCAAAATGCAGAAGGTGATCGTAGTCGTATCCTCCATGAAACTGTGAGGAGTGCTGGATCATGTAGGTCTCGGCGTCGTCCATTTTTCCAGTCTCAATCAGGAATTCGACATCTCCATAAGAGAGCTTTTCCGTAGAAAGAATCAGCGCGGACTCTGAATCGACAGTTTCAGATCGTTCCGATTCGCCCACAAGCGAAATAATACGCTCGAAATTTTCGGGTGAACGGCAGCTCCGAAAAATGCGCCAGGCAGTTTCGCGCACAGCATTATCGTTGCCGAGTGCTTTGTTGATATTTACTAGCAGCTCGTCTCGTTCTTCTGCCATGAACTTTTCTGTCAACGGCACGTGCTGTATCCACTCCAACGCCTCGGCAGCATTACCACACTTCATATGCAATGCTGCCATTTCCAATAGAGACGCAGTACTCGGGCCATCTTTTCTTGCAAATTTCTTGCACGCTCGTTCCAGCAGTGCCGGATCATTTAACTGTTCCGCTAGCGACTTAACTGCAATTGAAACGTGGATATTCCCAAACGGAGATTCATCTTCCTGTTCAGCCAGAGCCCAGAATTTATCAACAGTCTTTCTAAGCAAAGGTTCAGGCAGGAACTCAGACATTCGTTCCAATAAACAAAATCGAACACCGTAGTCATCCTCAGCGTAGAGCTTAAAGATTAGCTCTGCGAGCCACTTCTTGTCGTCACAGGTCTTTGCATGGTCAACGAACATGTTGACGGCAGTATATCGGTACACGTCGCCAACACTTCCGTTCGAGTCGTCACATCTCTCGAATATGAATTTGTCTGCTTTATAGAAGGCAGCAAGCGCTTCAAGTACAGAACGCGGATCGCTTACCTCCTTCTTCAACTCTTCCAACAGCTCTTCCAGCTCCCCGGCGAGATACCTGGACTCACCTCTGAAGATGAAGCGTTTCTGTCTTTTTATTGCATTTAACCGAGTCTTGAAATTATTCATAGGTTGGCTTATTTGCGAAACTGATTCCAGAAGCCATACTTCCTACCATGCGAAATTCGCAATTCGCCTATGTATCCTGCATGGGGAACAATTCCTTCCCATCGTTGAATTAATGCACTCATTGACTCTAGTGCTTTGAGATAGTCTGCTCCATGATGATAAGCTCGTGACTGTGCTCTGTTCAAAATGGAATCAAGCAGCGCACGATAAACCAAGGTTGCGGCAATATGGCGTTCATCTGCCTGCAATGCTTCTGCAATTTGAACCAGGCTGTAATAGCGGTCACCGTCGAGATACTTAGCTCTCTTTAACACGTACTCTTCCGCGTCTTGCAACCGTTTGTTTTCTACTAAGAACGCAGCATCTTCGGGAGAAAAGCCTTTAGACTGATGAATAATTGCTGCCTCCTCATCAGTTAATCGTTCTCTCTGATCTTCCCCAATTACAGATAAGAGTTTCTCGAAGGCATGTGTGCTGCGATATTGACGAAACTCGTTCAAAGCGATCTTGGAGGCTTCCTTGTTATTTCCCAGGCGCTGATGAATCTTGAACATTAGAGTGTCATAGTCCCAGATATCGTTTTTTGCTTTACCTTTGGGGATACGCTCCATCCACTCCAGTGCTGTGGCCGCGTCGCCAGCTTCGAGATACACTTCGGCGATCTTGCATTTGTCTTGCTCGGAAATTTCTTGGCTTAACAACCATGCACACTTTTCATAGAGCTCTGCATCTCTAGTCTTTCTTGCAATACGCTGAATATCGCGAATGCCGTGTTTGCGATGTTCTTGATTCGGGGAGCTTTCTACTTGCTTCCACAGTTTTGTCTTGAGGATATCGACAATGGCTCGCGGAGCAGTCTCTGGCACATCGAATAAGCCACAGCGAACTCCAAAATTATCATTGCCGATTAGCTTTAACAAGCAATCAACTACCGAGTCGTAATCAGCGCATTGCGTTGCAAAATGCCAGAAAAGTTCATATGCGTGAATGGTGAAAACATCTTGAATGTCTCCATCATGATCTTCGCACGATTCTAGGATGTCTCCATCTTTTTCAAAAAAAGATGAAACCAACTCAAGTCCTATCTTTGGATTCTTAGCACCGGCTTTCAAGTCACTCAACAGCGATTCAAGCTCTGTAGCAAAGCTTTTAGTTTCGTCATAATCGATAAAGCCACTCATGTTGCTCAGAGCATCTAGTTTCTTCCGGAACCGAGCAAAATTCTCCTCGGGATCAGAGAGCAGCCTTGCAATCATTTCGGCCGCACTTTTATTTCGCCCAGCCAACTCAAGTAATGCATCTGCCAATTTGTCGGCACCGAGTTTTACAAGCCGTTCTTGCCGCTCCACAGGAGAAAACGGGAGGTCTTCTATCTCGATAGTTGAAACAGTTACTTGCGATCCGTATCTTCGACGACGCAATTCTTAGCCCTCCCAATAAGTACTTCAATTGTCCAATAAAGAGTTTGCACTTCGTCGTGCTATTAGTTCTTCCATAGCGCGGCGCATTAATTCCTTTTGGCTTGGTAGAGGTTCTGGCGCACAAATTGAAAGTATCCTTTTCCAGCCATTTCTTGCTTCAACGGCCTCGCGCAAAGCCCGCTCATATTTCTCTGTATCTACTTTATCAACTGCAATTTTATATTCGTCTTCTTCCATTTCGGTAAGCAAATCCAACCGCTCTTTTCGATTCTTTCCTAGTTCTAGGATGCGGCTATATGCTTCACAAGCATAGGCAAAAGTTTCTCGTTGGCAGAAGTCAATTTCCAAAAGATATTCACGCCGCCTTGTTGCCTGCAAGCCAATTCTTTCGCGCTTGCTATTGTGGAAGATATGGGCAGCTTCGTGCACAATGAAGTCCGCAAATTTGTCATTCTGATGGAAGTATTCGAGTGAGACATAACAAGTAGTTTCTTCGCTCAGACCAACGATTCGCGGTGCGTTTTCTGACAAAAGCTCTGCGCCTGCACTAAGCAGGTAAAGATTTGCCACAGTCCACGCTGTGCTTTTTCGAATCATGTTTCTCAAAACGTTTTCGAAGCTTTCTGGCGTCAAGAAGACTACTGATTTTTCAAGAACCTGCAAAACGATCTCTCGCTCTGATTCGGGAAACAAGCCGTTTACCATTGGCTCGACCTTTTTGCGGGTATAAGCGACTAAATCCAATGCCGGCATGTCGGGGAGCTGTTTGTCTTTGGTTCTCTGCCGCACTTCTTCAATAAGCGCTTCGCGCAATGCTTTACCTTGAGCGGCTCCGCCTGAAACTAGACCACCCGGCCAGGGGCAATCCATCAGGTCGACATCTCCGGTTTGAAGATATCGATTGATTGTTTCTCTCTGTTCAGATGTAAGTGCTGAGTCAAGCATAACCGAGACTACTTGGAAAGCTTTGGATCTAAACGGTAAATGATATCAGAAGTGCCATGTGTACAAATGAAATCAATAACCGTCAGCCGTTTCCAGCTGCTCGTTACCAGGCAGCAAGGCTGGTCCGCTGTTGATTAGCGCGATAATTTCATCGATGGAGACCGGTTTGAAATTCCAGGCATCGACACTCACATTGATTTGTTTATTGTTCACCTTCCACTTGTGGTGGATGTGCCCATGGATTAGCCAGTCTCCCTTGTCGACCGGTCGCTGAGCGAAGTACTTTTGCTCCGGCTCCTTTGGATTCCGATAAGGGAGATGGTTCAGTAACACTGTTTGCCCAGCGATCTCGAGCGTCATTTCTGGCTCAATTGATTGGAATCCGGCATCAATGTAGTGGGCAAACCAACGATTTGCAGGATCAGTTTTTTGCCAGCATTTATCGTGATTGCCAGGGATCAGAATTTTGTTTCCATTGAGCTTGCTGACAAGAAATGGAACCAGGTTGGCATTCATCGCGAAGTCGCCGAGGTAATAGACGAGATCGTTTGGCTCGACAACTTCGTTCCAGGCAACTTCCATGGCGATGTTCATTTCATGCGTTCCATAGAAAGGGCGATTGCAATACTTGATGATGTTTGCATGCCCGAAATGATGATCAGACGTGAACCAGGTTTTCATTGAGCTTAATCTCCAAGCAAGAAGACAGCGCCGATCAGTCAGCATCGTCATTACAAGTTGGATTCGAATATCTTAGTTCCGGTCTTGATGCACGACGATGCTTTGGTCCTAGCCAATAATGGCTGGGCGCATTTGTCTGTTCGTCGATATAATCAATCCGTTCTTCATAAAAGCCATAATATCATAAGGACAGAAGGCGCCGCGACCGGAGTTACGACGCCTTCCGTCTTGGGTTATGCAGATTTGCGGGTTCTGCGGGTTTTTGGCTTTGCTTCGGCTACCACAGCCGGGGCTGGCTCTTCTGGAAGCTCGTCAATTTGCTCAAGTCCGCCGAGGAGTTGGAAGGACAGGACCTTAACGTAGAGCTTGCGTTGTTGAAGCGAGGTTTCGCCGACCGTTTTGACGTACTCGTTCAAGGCGAGCAAACCTGTGACCTGGACCTTACGTCCTTTCAGTGCTGCTTTTTCCTTGCACTTGAGCAATCTTTCGACTGCGGCGTCCCACATTTCGACAGGAATCCAGGTCGTTTGGCGCTTTTCTTTTGTCTTTGCATAGCTGTTAATGGCGATTGAAAAGCGTGCCACGCGTTTTCCTGAAGCGAAGGTTTTGATTTCTGGCTCTGTTCCAATATTGCCGATCAGGTGAACTTGGTTCATGACGTATCTCCTTTTGAAGCGGTGCTTCGTGCACCTCATGGCTCCAGATCACGCACACTGGATATGGTGTCAGATTTCAGATTATTTAATTGGGAGTGCAGCCGAAAAAGCGAAGCATTGAAAGGATTCTGCTACGGCGACTTCATAGAATTTGAGGCATCAAACAAACCGGCAGCAGGACGCGCGCGGGAGCTTATCAAATCGACGGCGATAATATATACCCGCCGTGTTCCGCTTTGCCCCGTGTGTCCTGCTGACGCAACACAGAGCCAAAACTACCATAGAGCCACAGGCGGCTACCACCTGGTCGCAAAATAACTACCGCTCGATATGAGTAATTTGCCTCGTATACTGTATTGAAAAAGATTCCATGATTGTTCGAGTGTGTGAGCCGCACTAATAAAATCAGTCAAAAGCTCACACTTATAGGAAAACACTTTTCTGCAATCAAGAGGCAAACCACAATGCTTGATTTAGAGCGCAACTATTCTGTAAGGCGGCAATCCCGATTAAAGAATTTGAATTTGATACCAGATATAGTTTGCGTAGTCTGAGGGCTATGAGTTGCATGAAGTGCCGATGCAAAAGGGGATATGCCGTGAATCAAGTTCATTTGATGGGCTTTATTGGGACGAGTCGGGAAGCAAAATATTCGTATAAGGACAAACTGGACAGGCTGATCAATCGTCATTAATAGCTGTGCAAAAACCAAAGAAAGATCCAAACAACCGGACTCCATGTGGTATGTGGGATGCTGCTGTGAAAGTTGAGCTAGTGTTGGAAAAAGCAGTATTGAAAGAATGAAAGGAACTAGTGTCAGGTTAATTGCGTTGGACGGGTTCGGCAAAGCGGTCGGGAAACTTTGCTTCTACGAAGCATGATCTCCGCTAAGGTCATAGTCATTCTGTCCTTGGGGGACTTGAGCAAGTTGGCGAATTCTGTTAGAACCGGCTTTGGATGAGGTAGCTGATTCAAAGTCAATTACTCGCAGAATTCGCAAGTCTGAGTAACTCAAGAGCAGCTGGTGTCGTGACTCCGGTCGTGGTGACATCTATACTGTCAAGCGTTGTCTGTACCTTAGCTGCAGCAGGCGGCACTTGAGTTTCAGATTGGAACGAAAGACCGCAAAGAGGACAGTGCAGAGCGCTATAAGAATATGCCAGCGCCACGACAACTGCTGGCACCGGCTTGTCCTGAGCTTATAGAAAAAACGCGCGAAGCGCACCGCTATAACATTATGATTGGCGCCCTGCTAGGCTATAAAACAGCGAAGGCATAACATCGTTAGGTTCAACTGCCGTATACCGTTCGCCTTCGCTCAAACAACAAAATAGCAGGGCAGGCCAACACCGGCAAAAATGGAGAGTGGGAAGCTTCGAGGATTTGTAGAGAGATTCTTATCCAAAGAAAGACATAATTACTTCAAGCAGTCATGGAGAACTCTGCAAAAAAGAAGGAAAACAGAGAGAACTGCCTTCCTTCCGATAACTATTTAGTTTTTCCAGAGATGTTGCATTTGTTCGCGTAAGCTATAGGCACCATTTATGGTGACAATGATGTGATCCAAAATGCTGACACCGAGCATTGCTCCTGCTGAAATCAATTGCTGCGTTGTTGTAATGTCTTCATCGCTGGGACTGCAAGCTCCTGTGGGATGGTTGTGAGCAACAATAATTGAGTGCGAATTGGCCAGCAAAGCTGCTTTGAAAACCTCTCGCGGATGAACGAGCGACGACGACAATGTGCCATGCGACACAACGTGATAGCCGATAACCCTGTGCCGGGCGTCAAGATGCAAGCTAACGAAGTATTCTTCAGAATAGTGTTTGAGCGGCTCAAGAAAATGCTCAACATCTTCTGGCGTCTGAATCGGAATGGGCTCAGTATCTGGCTCCCGAATGAGCGCAAGCCTAATCTGCGGGATCTTGTATTGTAAGTGCTTTTTCAACAATCGTGTCGACATTTCTCTCTCCATGAAATTTATTGCGGTAGACAAAAGTTGCAGGACTGGCAAGGACGTGGCTCTGATGAATTGTGTTCGAGCGCGTAGCCGCCAAGAATTTGCGGACACACTACAAAATTTGGTGCGAGCAACTCAGGTACGTGCCGGCCGCCATGGTGCTTTGGAAAAGTCACAATGTCGCCAGGTTGTGCTGAAGTCGATAGGTGTTCGATCATCTCTGGTGGCATCAGCTGCGTTTGCTCTTGCAGGAGTGCAATTTTCCAGTACTTGCTTGCGCTGGCGTATGCCAGAATTCCTCGACAGTAGTTATCGCGATCAAGGCTGAGCCATCCCTGGCAATTTTTAAGAGATGCCAATTCCGTTAACGCTGCGAAGATTGCGTTGTCCAAAAACGAACGAGTGTAGAACCAGAATGAGCATTCTGGGCGAGATCTAACGGCCAGAGTCCATGCTTCTGAGTAAGAAGCGGATACGAAGTCGCCCAGATCGTGCAGCCTAAGGCTGAATGGAACTGCCGTTTCTGTGCCGCTCACTTTGGCGGTTAGCCAATCAGCCGGTCGCGCTAGATCTATGAGTGCGACAAGATTCTCTGCAAGCAGCTCGGGTCCGCCACGTTTAAGCAGATACATCACTGTGCGATAGTTTTGCAGTCGCTTTGCTCGCTGCGCATCATTTTGATATCGAATGCCGTGACCGTAGCAGGCGTTCCAACATGCTTCCGTTTTGTTGATACAGGTGACACGCGGCAAGCTGAACGCAGGTCCTGTTTTACTATTATTGGTCAATCGAAGTCCGTAACTTTCCATTCAAAATTCCTCTGAAAACGTGGGGACGAGCTGTGCGCCCGTCCCCTGTGTGATTTCTACTTAGCGACTTTCAGAAAAAATGTTTTCCAGTCGCTGCACTTCAGTGCTTGTTGACGCCGTCCTTTGATAGTTCTCGTAATAGCGCCGAATTGCTTCTCTGATCAACTCTGATCTCGTGCGGCATTCGTACTTTGCCATCAGATCGACATTGGCAAGCAACCGACCCGGCAAACCGATCAAGACTTTCTTTGTGCCATAGCTCATTTCATTTCTCCTTAATTTTCACCCAGCCACCGACGTGGTGGCTCCGGCATGAAACACAGCCGTGCACATGCGCCGCGCGAAATCATTCAGAGCAATGCTTCGCCAGCGCCGTCAGCGTGATGCCGTGCGGCGCATGTGCGATGAATTGAAATTGCCGGAAAAATCGTGATTCAAATCAAAACGAAACTATTGCTTGAATTGTTTGTTAAGCTCAGTTGGAACCGGAACGGACTGTCATTGTAATCGAATCCGATCTATGAATGCAGTGAAAATCATGTGCGCTCATTGCGAAGACTGATCAAGATCAATCAATGGATCCCAGTTGCGGAGAGGCGCGCAAGAAGTGGAGCTAGAGACGAACTTAACACTTCCACAGGTGGACTCCCACGCTCTTTCCGCATAATGAATTCCAGGTTTCGCATAGTAGGTCTTGTTTCTTAGTATGCTCCACAGCTTTCTGAGAGGCGCAGAGATTGGAGCGTCGAGGATAGTTCGAAACAGGTATTCATTCGTCACAGGCACATCGTTCAATTCACCTGAGCTATCTTGCATAGTTTTCGAAATGACGATCGGTTGAAATTCATAGCTCCTGAGTTCTTCTGCATCCATAGAAATTTTTTGGGACAATTCATTTGGGCGGGCAACAATCCAATCACAAGCCGCTTTAGCCTGCAATCTCCCCTTTGCAAATTCAGATTTAACTCTATCTTCCCGCGCTACCGAGTTGGGTAGGGCTGGCCATTTTTAGCTCACAGACCAAACCGAATTTTTCTTTCTCGGAAAGAACTAATAGGTCGACATCCCCAGCTTTGTCTAAATGACAGTATTCCAACGGTCCGAATAGTCTGTATTGCAACTGTTGAAGCCATAGGCGAATTTGCGTCAACTGTACTGCTTCCTTCATCGAGCTTAGGGTTCCATGCAGTGGATCCTTGCGATCTACGAGAGACATCGAAGCATCATTCTCAGAATTGGCGAAATTTACTTGAGAATTATTCAACACAAGAAAATTGTTACTCAATTCGAGAAATGCACATCTTGAAGGACTCATCGCTGGTCGTTGATGAGATTTATAGGTAAGGTCCGAAAGAATACTCTCTACAGTGCTTCTCGGCAGACCGGCGAATTCAGTTAGTTCATCTATCCAATGCTCCCTAGGCTGCTTTAGAGCAATCTTGTTGAAAATCTCAGGTTTTCTCGTCGAAAGAAAAATCGGAATCCAAATACCGGTCTGAATTTGTGCTCGTGCTTGGATAACTGAGTAGACGCGCTTCAATTCGGCTAACGAATAACCGCCGAATCTCCAATCTTTGTTGAGGGACCATAGAACATCTAGCAATTCGAAATTTGCTTCGACAAGTGCAACAAACGAATCTTTGGGAAATGACAAATCAATCGAAGTCTTGCCTTGTGCAATGGAGAGCAAACTGTTCAGGCAGCTTTGAAGGTTTTGATGTTTCGAGTGTTCGAGCACCTGTGAAACAGCTGAGTTTGCCTGGTTTGTGAAATAAATTCTCGGAGACAAGATTGCATCGGTGGCCCTAATTTGCCCTTGCTGCTTTGACACATACTCAATTTCAATACAACCGTCAGAGCGAAAAGTGTGACTAAGAATTCCCTGGTGCAAAGCACTCATTGTTGTCCAAATGTCTGCATATTCCCGTGCAAATTCGTACAATTTTTTCAAGGATGGCCAGAAATCGGTATTCGATGCAGATTTTGACTGATTGCACTCCTGATAAATCCACTTGATACAGAAACTCTGTGCTTCCTGGAGTCGAATTTGTGCAAGCCATATCGCGTTGTCGGACTCTTTGTTCGATATCAAAAAGGTTGGTAGATCAACGACTCCATAAACATCATTTAGAATCAAGATTGCCTGCACAGCCTGATCTAAATCTAGGTCTCTTAATAGATGGAGCGGAATTTG
>JAIEPM010000537.1 GCA_019748395.1 Candidatus Obscuribacterales bacterium | reverse complement strand
ATTACTCTTCCCGACGGCAGTCAACGTTCATTCGATCACCCGGTTTCCGTAGCCGAGGTCGCCGCATCCATTGGTGCAGGTTTGGCCAAAGCCACCGTGGCCGGCAAGGTCAATGGCAATCTGGTTGACGCCAGCGACATCATCGACAGCGACGCTTCGCTGCAAATCAAGCTGCACTGCTTTGAAAACAGTCCCAATGCCGCCTGTTCCGAGCACTTCAAGCAGCTTGTAGCGCCCATCTATGAGCTGTCCGATTTGAGGAAGAGCTGCTGCTGCCAAGCGGTTTAGAACCTCAGTTTCGTATTTTCCATATTGTTTTGAGCTCCTGAACGAGATACAAGATTATCGGGAGATCTTAGTGCTTCTTTCTGATTTATGCCACTTTTAGACAACGTTTCAAGCGAGAAAAGTTCAGGACCCTCGGTCGTAGGCAGATTAGCCGAGGAAGCTTACGAGCGACCATTAACCACGGCGGCTGTAGTAGCCGGAGCTGCGCTGGCTTCGAGGTCTGCATTTTTGAGGATGACGATGCGAAGTCCTCAGAATGTTTTGGAGGCACTCTCCCCTGCAGTTTTTTATGTAGAATCGAAAGCTGCAAGTGCTTCTGCGCTAAATCCTTTGAGTCAAGGCACCGGCTTCCTGCTCAGTAACCGGGGGCACGTCGCGACAGCATATCATGTAGTTAAGGATGCTGCTGAAATTACTCTCTTCAATAAGGAAGGTCGCGATTTCGCCGCACGCTTGCTGGCTTTTGACTCTAAGCATGATATTGCAATCTTGCAACTGCGGGAACTTCAGACCCTTGCGGCTAAACCTGTAAAACTTGCTGGAAATCCGTCTTTTCTGGGCAGTAGAAAATCGCTGACTCTCGGTCATCCTAATGCCTCGGAAGTTCAGGTCAGTGAAGCCGGCAGCTTTATAAGCGAGCGTACTATTTCAAAGTTTGAGGCTGAGATTTTGAAAAGACCTGAAATTGAGGGGACAAGCCAGTTGGTTCTGGATATGACTGTGAAACCCGGAAATTCCGGCTCGCCGCTCAGTGATTTGAGAGGGCGAGTTTTCGGCATTGTAACTGAGGGATCCTCCAAAATCAGCAGCACACGCGGCGCTCCTGCAAGCAAAATTCTTGCCCTGATGAAAGAAAACGGGATCAAAGGTGTTTAGTCAGCTAGAGAAATTGAATAATTCGCTCAGCTGGTTTTTTGAGCCTGTTTCTCTAAATTTAGCACTGTTTCTGGTGGCGACTTGAAACTAATCGCCAGCCTGTTGTAAGCGTTGATTAGCCCAATGGCGATGGTCAGATCGGCGGTTTCTTTTTCCGAAAAAACTGAACGAACTGCATTAAAATCAGAGTCTGATATTTCGTTGTCTGCAATTAAAGTGACCAGCTCCGACCAGGCCAGAGCGGCGCGCTCTCTTTCGGAAAAAAGAGCTTCGGCTTCACGCCAAACTGAGAGAAGCATGAGTTTTTCTGAACTGAGTCCTAAATTTTGCAGCTCTGTCGAATGCATGTCGATGCAATGCGCGCAACCGTTAATTTGCGAAACTCTCAGGTAAATCAATTCTGTTAAGCTTGCTTCAAGCCCGCTGCCTGACACATAACTATGTACTCCCCACATGGCTCTCATACCTTCTGCCGAAAGATTTTTGTACTTCAGTCTCAGCGTCATCTTTGTATCCTCTCCATCAGGCTTTCTACTTGCGATCTAATTCATTCGTAGCAGGCTCTATGCAGGCTTTTGTGCTTTTCTCGTTGGAACCTGAAAAAACGAAAAAGACGGCTCCGACTATGCAAGCGAATGCAAGAAGGTGATTCCAGCGCAGATCTTGCTTCAGGTAAAGCACTGAAAATATTGCAAAGACGACTAAGGTAATTACTTCTTGCATGATTTTCAATTGCGCTGCTGAAAATTGAAAACTGCCCATGCGATTGGCCGGAACTTGAAAGCAATATTCTAAAAACGCAATTAACCAGCTGAAAAGAATCACCTGCCAGAGCGGCAAAGATCTGAATTTGAGGTGTCCATACCAGGCGAAGGTCATGAAAACGTTTGATATTGTGAGCAGAATGATTGTTAATGCGCCATTCATCTCTTAGTCTTGCTCCGCTGCTTCCACCTCCAGCAGACCTGAAACTGTCGAACTGGATAGAATTGATTTTAGCTTGATTTTTGAAGCTATTGTCCAGTTCTGAAAATTCAGTCTACTTAAAGTATCATTTTTTAGCGGCTGTCTTATTATGGTTTTCGATCCAGGAGTCCAGCGAATCCAAAAGCAGAGGATTTTGCTTATCAGTTTCAAACATCAAGTGCTGTGCGTCGCCGATTGCCATAAAGGTTTTGTCCTTATTCGGAATAGATTCAAAAATTGCGACGCTTCCCTGCGGGCTCATCAATCGATCGCTCAGACCCTGTGTCATAAGAACCGGAGTGCTTTCGATACTTTTGCTGGCGTGTTTACAGGCTTTTAGAAAGAGACCGTATTTCATCAACTCTTTGGGGCTCATTCTTTGTCTTGAGTTTGGGTCAATTTCCCATGCCGCCAGGAGTTTGCTGCTGTTTGTTGCCATTGGACCGATTGTGTCGCCGATATTGAACGGTTTGTCAAATCCTTCCAGTGCGTGAAATGCAACTTTCAGGCTCAACTTTACCGGTGCGGCAAGAGACGCTGAAGGAACGGAAGAAATTACTCCGTCTGCAGTTTTTGGTTCTTCCGCCACTGTTTTTAAAGCAATTGCTCCGCCCATCGATTCACCCAGTAGGTAAATGTGTTGCTTTGGATATTTTTTGTGCAGCCATTCGCTGAGCGCCATAATGTCTTTGATCGTGTTGCTGTAAGCTGTTTTTTCGTATCCCTTTTCAGCATGCCAGGAGCCAAAGCCTCTCACATCAAGGGCGTAGACCGCAAAGTTGCGCTCTGCCATCTCGGTGCCGAAGAGAGTGAAGGCGCGATTGTCCAGACCCAGTCCGTGAATGCAGATAATTACCGCTTTTGGGTTCTCAATAAACTGGCCCCAGGCAATTACGGGCAAGGTTTTGAAACGGACTTGAGTGATGAGCCAGAGCCAGTCTGTTGAAGATTCAGAGCGAACAGCCTTCAGGTAGTCGAGCATCATGCCGACATAAATGTCGAAATCCTGGCTCAGCGATTTGTTGGCAGCCAGTTCGGAGCGCAAATTGAGAAGCTTGTCCATAAGCTGATGAGCTTCGTTTTTGCAGGCTTCTCCTTTTTTGCTTTCTCCGGTTTCAAGATATGCTCTGCCCAGACGCAGAAGCGCCCACATATAGGTACAGGCGTATGCCGGATTGATATTTCCAGATTCTTTTTCAGCAATTTCTACCAGAGTTTTGCAATAGGGTAGGGCTTCTTCATACTTGCCTTGATCAATCAGGCAGCCACTTACGCTTTCCAGCAATTCCATTTTCAGCACTGCACTGGCATTACCCTTGTCTGCATAATTCAAAGCACTTTTGTACTTTTTCATGGCTTTGTCATAGTGATGTTGGTGAAAGTAGCAATCTGCCTGCCTGTAATTGTTGCGCGCCAATCTTAAAGGCGCGTCCTTGCTGCTTCTTTCGAGTTCACGTTCGGCTCTGCGCAAATACGCTGCGGCGCTACTGTATTTGTGATCACGAAAATCTAGCAGAGCCAGAAGCTGTAAAGCTGCTACATTCTCTTTGCCTGTTTTATTTGCTTGTTTTAAGCGCAGCGGTAAAACCCTTCTTGCTTCTTCGATTTTTTCCGCCTGTATCTTTTGCAAAATATCCTTCTCTTCAATCATCATCGCCAGGTCCGAATCGACTTGCTTTTCGCTTAAAGCATATGCGGGAGAGATTGCAAAGTAGGCTGAAAGTATTAGAGTTAGGAGCTTGCGACTCGGCATGAATTTCCAGACCTCGGATATTAGTAAATATCGCCGTCGGTATAGCCGACAAGCAAGCAGTAATCATAATCTAAATGACTGAACTCTATGGTCTTTAATTCTTGCCGCAAGCAAAAACACAGATCCGTCGTTTGGATGATTGTTTTTGTCAAAAACAGCGATAAGCAAAACTGCCCTATTTCTTTTTCCGTCTATAGCTCGATGCGTGAGGGAAGCCTGCGCAGATACTATGGAGCTTGAGAGCCGCTTTCGACAGTGAAAATAGAAAAAAATGCGGTTCTCAAAGCGGTATCCATGAAAACTCAAGCATATTTTAGAAATTTTGACTGTTTAGTTTTGCTTGCTCTCTCGATAGCTCTGAGTGTGCCTCTTACAGCATATTCGGCTGAAGAGACTAAGCTTTCGTCTGCGCCGCCGAGCATCAAAGCCGACAGCGCTCCACAAGAAGCCTCGCCGGCCGCCGGATTATCTGCCCGAGTCAGCAAAGAACATAAGCAGAACGCTCAGAATTCAGCAGGAATGAATGAGCCAATGAGGGGCTGGCATCCTCTTTTTCACGTAATTCGTCCTCTCTGGAAAAGCACTGAACAGCTCGATAAAAGAATTGAAAAACTGGAGCAACCTATGGGCAACCTGCAGCCATCCATCAGCGCTGTCGAGTTAAAACTTAAAGCGCTGGAAGAACGGCTTTCGCCTTTACTTTTTCAGATGAGCAGCTTGAACAGTCGTGTTCCTGAGTTAAATGAAGGAATGTCGGGAGTTGCAAAGCAACTTGGGGAGATGAAGCAAGAACTCGGCACTTTGCAGTTTGAAATTCATGAGGCGACTCTGGTTCGAAAAGACCTCAGGGAAATCATTGTGGTGCATAAACGTATTGATCAGCTTTCGGCAAAAATTGACGCTTTGTCTAAACCCTTAGCTAAATTGAACGCTTCGATGACGTCTCTGGCGATGCCTCTCAAGAGCGTAAGCCAAAATGTCGGCAATGCAAACGAAAATGTCGCTTTAATAGACCAGAAGTTGATTTCAGTGGAGAAAAAGTTCAAAGAGCTGAATGAGCGTGTCGATATGCTGAATATAACACTCGGCAACTTGCACCAAACAGTTTCGGCTATTAGCCCGCCTCTAGATGCTGTCAGGAGCGAGGTAAAGAATCTGAACATGACTCTGCTTGCTCTGATCTCCTGGCTCAGAAACCTCACAATCGCAGTTTGCGCATCTATTCCTGCGATTGTATTATTGGCATTTCAATTCTACCGGTGGCGCAGGCTCTAGAGCCGCTAATTATTCTGAGAGCGGAATTGAGGCGGTCGGTTTAGACAGAATGTCGGCTACGCTTGAATCGGCAAAGGTGTTCTCAATCAAGGCACAGGCGTCGTCCAGTTTGCGATGCAAAGCGCAAAGCACGTTGCCGTGAGCTTCGATTCCCAGTGGGCAAGAGCGTATCCGCGCCACCGGTTCTACGGCATTTACAATTTCCAGTATGCTTAGATGCTCCGGCGCCTTAGCAAGTAAAAAGCCGCCACCAAGACCTCGTTGAGAGTGAATTAGCTGAGCTTTTACCAGAGACTGCATTACTTTTGACAAATACGCTGTTGGTACTTTTGTCGTAGCGGAAATTTGCTGTGTAGTGAAGGCAGTCCCCGGATGCATAGCAAGAAATACTATGGCTCTTAAAGCATATTCAGCAGTTTGGGAAATCATGAATACTTGCCTTATTGAAGAACTTTGCTCGGCGGTGCTTTTTTAAATACCTGTTCTTGAAGGGCGATAGCCCGTGGGAATAGTATATTGTTTTCTTTGTGTACATGTTGGTGCATTTCAGATTCAAGCTGGGCTAAGGAATAAAGAAGCACCTTAAATGAATTGCAGGCATCGGCTGGTGCGATGTAATCATTACTCAGTTTGCGTAGTTTGCATAAAAATGCGCCTGCATCATCGTGCTCCAGAGTCATGACCTGAATGGGATGTTCAATGCCGCCTCCGCAACCGAAGGCTCGCGGTGATTCGCTGCTTTCCATGGCAACGATACCCGGGAATAAAATCATCTCTTCTTTTTGCATGTGGAACTCCAGCTCGGTTTTGAATATTCCGAAGATCTTCTTTAGTTCGATCATTTCCGGATGATTTTGCCCGTGTGCTTTTGCTACTTTTTCAGTCAAATTCGCAATTCTGCTCAGTTCCAGCCGAAGGGGTTGATGATACTTTTCTATTATATGCTCCGTCAGGCTTTTGAGAGTTTCTTTCGACCAATCTCTTTCTGGGCTTGCTCCGTCAAGCTTATCGACAGCAGCCAGTTTCTCTTTAACTGATTCAAAATCCAGACCTTTGATTTTGCAGGCTTCAGCCAGGCTCAGCTTGCCTCCGCAACAATAGTCAATACCGAGCTGCTCGAAAACGCAAGCCCGCAGCGGTTTCTCGACTACCAATTGTCCGACTGTTGAATTGACATAAGCGGCGGGTATTGAATTCCTCGCCGGAGACTCAATGCCGTTTTCCGGACAGTTACTTTCAGTATGCAAGCTGACGCAGGAGCATGGCTGAAACATCTCTTTGGCGGCTCTGCATTCAGGGCATCGCCAGTTATCCGGCAAATCGGCAAAAACAAGCGCTGTGTCTTTTGATTCATCGTAAATATAATTGCAAACAGTGCAAATACTTTTCGCTCTGGACATGGGACTTTCCTCTTGATGTGGATAAATGGACCTTGATGTCCATAATACGGCTAAGCTCAAGATTCCGAATCAGTCCTGCGGATGAAATGCGCTTTCATTTACGAACTCGCTCAGTCCGCTTAAGTGCTATTTCGTTCTTTCCATAATGCTTACTTCTGAGAGACCGGGCACTTATAGGTGCCTACTGTAGTTAAAGCAAGGCTCACTGCTAGGATTGCTGAGGTCTCTTTCGGGCGGGAGTATTCATATGTGGCTCTTTATTTCAGTGTTTTTGCTTGCTTACATATATCACGCAATCGGCATCACGCTGGGCTACCATCGATTGCTTTCACATCGTTCTTACAAAGTCCCGAAGCTCCTGGAATATTTCATTGTTATGGGCGGCTACCTTTGTTGTGAAGGCTCGCCGATTTTCTGGGTGAGTACGCATCGGCTGCACCATCGATATTCAGATAAGCCGGGTGATCCGCATAGACCCATGGACGGCAGATGGCATGCTTTCCTGGGATGGATGTATAAACCGCGGGTGCTTATCTCCAAAGAGCAGAGTCAGAGTCTTGCGCCTGATCTTTATAGAGATCCTTTCTACAGATTTCTTCATTTTGGGCATACTCAATTGGATGGTCCGGCCTGCTTGCTGATTTCGATTCTTTACAGAGCCGCTTTATATGCGCTTTTTGGACCGCTGGTCTTTTGGGCTGAACTTTCCGCCAGCATCTGCGCATTCATGGCACCGTTAATCGTCAACCTCTTTTGCCACATGCCGAAACTTGGTTATGCGCCCTTTGAATGCGGCGATCAAAGCCGCAATGTCTGGTTGGTTGCTATGCTTTCGCTGGGCGAAGGCTGGCACAATAATCACCATGCGCATCCGAAGTCGGCACAGTTTGGGATCTTTAAGGGCGAATTCGACCTTACCTGGCAAGTAATCAGACTCTTCTCTTTTCTTGGACTGGCAAAGGACATTCGGCTTGCCCGCTTGACGGAGCCGAAATCGGAAGATGCCGTCACTTTGCTTGATAGTTCTGAGCTCTCAAGAAATGTTCGCCTGCATGCCAAAAAGGATGAGTCATCTGTTTCGCGAAGCAGCGTGAATGCAGCTGAAAAAGTATAGGGCAGTCAAGTCGCTTTGCTGAGCCGTCTGCTCGGGCACTGCATTTCTGCTTCCGTAAAACCCTCAATTGAACATTTGCATGAATGCTCTACGATTTCTGCCGCAATGTCTTTCACTTCGCTCATGATTGTGAATAAGCGCCGACCCCGTTCTGTGATTGAATACTCTACGTGCGGAATTTTTTCCTCGTAATCAACACGCTTGATCATTCCGGCAAGATGCAGGGCTTTTAGTCTTTCCTGCAAAGACTTCATGCTTAGACCTTGAATCAGTCTCAAAAAACGTCTGCTTCTAACAGGACCTAAAGCCAGTTCTCTCAGAATCTGAACTGTCCATTTTGCGCTCAGCAAATTGAGCACTAAGTCAATTGGACAGCCGTTGTCGAAACCGTTTTCAAGACTATTCATTTCAATTTATCCGATCCTTAAAAGCAAAGGCATAGTTTCTGATCCTCTTTCATAAACTGCATCAGTCTGAAGAACGATAACTCGGTCCTCAGAATTGTCGGCGTCGATCTCTGAAATTAGTGTCCGGTCTAATTCTCGAGGGATGTCAGTAGATAGTCGAAGTGCAGGGGTTGATTTTTTTTATAAGGGCTTCGGGAAAAATGGATAAGTCACATGAAAGCAGTGATTCAGGGCGTTTTGTCCAAAGTGAGCAGAGCGGCGAGCGGTCTAAAGGTTCTCTATTTCGTGAGCTCATTCAAGATTTAAGTCAAGGAAACTCAGACTTTCGCCAAAACAGGACAGCTCTGGATTCCTCGCTGAACAGTCAATTACCCGCGATATCAGAAGAATTTATGGCAGTGCTCCAAGCCGCCAATAACCCGGCAGAACAACGCCGATTTCATGATGGCGGTATGGATGCCGATTCTGCTGCCTCGAATCCGATTGATCAAGATGCTTCAGTTCAGCCGGGCTCGATGGACGCTGGAAGACTCGATGCCGGAACTGGAGCGGCTGCGCCTGCCAATCCCAATTTGCGCTCCGGTGATCTCGCCCGTTTGTATGAGTCAAACCGTGACCGAATAGATCTGGACCATGATGGATTCCTCAGCTCGGAAGAATTGGATACCGCGATACTCAACCCCGCTTTCCGTGGCGAGGATGCTCAACTTGTTGCGTTCCTTCGAAGTGCACGTGAACCGATGATGAAAATGCATGATGATGGTCTTCTGTCTGAGCACCGTGGTATTAGCGCTGCCGACATTGCAGAGTATGATGCAAGGCAAGAGCGCGGGCGCAGAGAGATCCCGAGAGTTACTCGGATGCATGAATATGGCACGGCTAATTTTAATCGCCTCGATATCGACAATAATGGTTATGTATCTAATAGCGAACTCGACGATGCCTTGCGCAATCCGACTCTTTCAGCAGAGCATAGAGCTGCTTTGCGGGACCTACGACAACGTTCGGCAAGCATTGCATCTGCCGAAGATGATGAATGGGGCAGAGAAAATAGTGGCTTCTCACGGCAGGATCTCGATGCTTACTACAGCCACTACATGAGTAGTCCTGATGCCAGAGCCGTCACTGTCGCAGATGAAATGCTTCATCAAAGTGGAGAAAGGCTCAGTCACTCCAACAGGGATGCTTTTGCAAATCGAGCTAATCCTCTTGAAAGTATCAGGCCGGAAGCCGTTCGGCAGGGGTCCGAAGGTGATTGTACTTTGCAGGCGGATCTGGCTTCGCTTGCACATTCAAATCCTCAAGCCATACGAGACATGATTCATGACAATGGCAATGGCACTTATACAGTTACTTTTCCCGGTGATCCAGCTCACCCTGTAACAGTTGACGCACCGACAGATTCAGAATTGGCTGCCTACGGTGGCGCCGGTGAATATGGATCCTGGCCCGCAATCATTGAACGTGCATACGGTGTTCACGAGAGAAATTGGGGTTCTCGCGTGCCGGGCGAGATTGCTTCTCATTCAGGTGATACTCCGGATGATACCAGACGGACTATGGAGCTTCTTACCGGTAGACCTGCTCAAGACAGAGAACTTTCTTCAATGTCCGACGCCGAGCTTCAATCAGTGCTTGCCGCTTCCAACGGAAGACCGGTTACGGCTTTACTCAATGGCGATACGCGCCACAGCCATCACCCGGCTACAGGTCTTCAAGCAGGGCATGCATATTCGGTGGTCGGCTATGATCCTGCAACAAGACAGGTTACACTGCGCAATCCCTGGGGCAGCGGCGAGGTCGGCGGACCCGGACATCCTCGCGACGGTCATGATGACGGACAATTTACCATGAGCTATGAAGAATTCCGCAGGACTTTCAGCCGGATGAGCTATTGAGACTCTTGCCTGCAGAATTCGGGATGAGATTTCAAAAATTTAGTCGCTTGCTTTTGCATTTTGAGAGTTTGCTTGCGGACCTGAAGATATAATCTTTGAGTCTCTAAAATGCATGAACAATATGAATCATCGGCTTATCGCTTGCTGCCTGCTCTTAGTTGCTCATTTTTTATCTCTGTCGTTGAACTCTGCTCAGTCGGCGGGTCTTCCAGAGGCGGTTTCAAAAGCTAAACTTGCGCAGTTCACTCCCGTTGCTCAGGATATCGCTCAAGAACTCGGACTTCTGCCGCTTTACCAGAGGCTGGAAATTCTAAATGAGAAAACAACTGTTGATACTGCCGATGAGCTGGAGCGACTCCGAATTTTGGAGAAAATAAACAGCAAATTACTTTATGCTTCGCTTGAAGTCCGGGATGCAACTGCCAGAATTGAACGCGAACTGGCAATGATTAACCGGCTGCGCGGGCTCCTTGAAGACAGACGGGATCGAGCTATAAAACTCAATTCGATAGAAAATATTGCAGCAAGCGGTGCCATAAGCGAAATCGGCAATTCTGCCGCATTCATGGTAAATCAAGTTCCGGGGCAAATCACTCAGCTTGTTGCAGGCGCCGCCACTATCGGTCTTGGCACCTGGGCTTTGAAGCAACAAAGCGGTTCTGCAAATCGACATTCTTTGAAAGCTAACATGCTTTGCCAGATTTTCGAACTGCCGCTTGATAAGGATACGATCTATCCGGATCTGGTTTGGGCTTACCTGAAAAAAACGGCAGTTGGTGCCAAAGAAACAAGAAAGCAGGAGTTGATAACGCGTTGGCAACGATTTCGAGTAATTCCGAAAGATTTGAAATCTCCGGCGGCACAGAGGCGAATTGCCTTACTGACGAACACTGGACGTGACGGCTCGATTACTATCAGTGTATTCAACGATCAATCAGATATGCTTTTCGATCTTAGAGCTGAAATTTTTCAGATGGATCGCGATTTGCTTGAACTGATGAAGGTGACAAAAGATTTTTGACTTGCCTTCGAGCAAATCCACAGTAACTTTCATGATCGAATCATTGATTGACATGGGCAGATGCCTTACTCTAAAAGTGAAAGATTCGGTTGTCATACGAAGGTAGGCATGAATACTGTTGCTGACGCTCTTGTCCTGATTCTCATTTTTGTTGCGATTGCGCTTGTTGGACAATATTGCGTCAACCGATTTGTGGCAAGAGAGGTTCTGGAAGTTCATCATAGTGCCGGTGAGGCTATGATGGGTGTTGTCGGAACTCTCTTTTCTGTTTTGCTTGGATTTATGGTTGCCGGTGCTATGGAGAAATACCATGATGCTCAAATTCATGGTGAGTTGGAAGCCAGTAATGTAGCCAGTGTTTTTCGAGTAGCTCGAGGTTTGTCTGACATTGATCGTCCCAGGATCCGGCAAATCTGTAGAGAGTATGTTGACGATGTCATCGATAATGAATGGCCAAAAATGGAAAAACGCGTAAAGATAAATCATGGGTGGGTGACCTACCAGAAGCTCTGGGAATCAGTTGTGTCTGTCGTGCCGGAGAATGATCGCCAAAGCAACTTGCAGCAGGGTATTATCGCTTCCATGCAAAGTCTTGGCGAAAATCGCAGGGCTCGGATTCTTCTGGCGCAAAAGGGGATGCCCCCGGCATTATGGGGGGTGATTGGTTTTGGGGCGCTAATCACACTTGCATTGAGTTATATCTTTGCCTCACAGTTCCCGAAAATTCAGGGCTTTATGACCACGCTGGTGGCTACTGCTCTGGCTTTAAATATTTGGCTGCTAGCTGCATATAGCCACCCTTATTCCGGTGAACTGAAGATTGAACCTACTATGTTCAGGCTCTTAAAAGAATCGGTGCTAACTGCACCGGATGGACCCTCCCGCTACTTGCATGATCTAAAACCAGCGCAGTAAGTGGCTGCTGAAATCTTGCTTGTGACCAATTCAAGTTGTTTGCAAGCAAGCTCAATCAGAGAACCTGAATCCCTGGACAGCACAGAAGCAGAAAGCCGTTTTGCGCAACTTTCTGCCTCTAAGCTTTATTATCAGTTGAGTTTCTTACCCAGTTGTTGGGAAATTAGTTTTCAGAGCTGTTCGAAGCTAGTGTATGAGCTGTTGCTTTTTGCATAGACATATCCAGTGAAAGGTCTCTGGCAGTTTTGGCACTCAGCAGCTCGACCAGTTGCTGAGCTCCGGAGCCGGCTACGCTGCTGTTGCCGCCGCTGCCGCCGTTAGCTCCTCCACCCATAACTATATTCGGTACCCAGCTGCCGCCGTAGCCTTTTATTGCTTCGGCATACATTGCGTTGACCTTCTCATATGTAGCCAGTTTCTTGTCCAGCGCACCGTCAGCCGTCATAACCAATTTTCGAGCTGCGGCTTCACCTTCACCTCGCAAAATGGCGGCGCGTTTTTCGTTCTCAGCCGTCTGCACTTCCAGTGCGGAAACGTCTCTGGATTTTTCTGCCGATGTGACAGCTGTAGCTTTCTCTACTTCTTGAGCCCATTTGGCTTTGGCAGCTTCCGCTTCACCCTGTTTGGCGGCTGTAATTGCAGCTTGCTCGGCTTTTTTGGCTTCGGCAATCGCTATGGAAACACCGACTATTGCTTGCTGCTGAAGGGCAATTTGTTTTTCGACTTCATCAGGGTAGTGAATGTCATTTACCGAAAGGTTGTAGGTTTTGATACCGAATTCACTCAACGGAGATTCCACCGCGTGTTTCGGTTTGCCTTTCTCCATTTTTACCTTAACCACGTTGACTGTTTTTTCTTGACCTGTCATCGGATCTGCAACTCGCTGCGGAATGGTCTCGGTTTCAAATACACCGAGATCAATCTGGTCTTGAATGTCTGCCAGCAGTTCATTCTTTCTTTCCGCATATGATTCAGTGCTGCTCATTAACGGACCGGCCGTGTAAACAGCTCTTTCCAAAACCGTTCTGACAAGCTGTTTCTCAACTGCGTCCGGGTTGCCGTATTTCGCGTGGATTTTGTTCAGATGGGCTGTGTCCATCGGCATTTCCCAGCTGATCGAACCACTGATAGTGGCATGAGCGCCGTCATTAAAGCGAATTCTCAATGATTCATCCGCATCCTTGCCCTGATCTTGTTTTG
>JAIEPM010000578.1 GCA_019748395.1 Candidatus Obscuribacterales bacterium | reverse complement strand
CCCTGAAATCTTTTATTTGTACCTTATCTCTTTTCTGGAGGTCAGTTATGAATATTTTTGAGCGAATGACTTTTGGACTTGAATCCCTCAAATCAAAGCGCTCTTACCTGGTGCTCGCCCTTGGCGCTATCGTCGGCTTCAGTGCCGGAAGGCTCCTGCCGTGCTCGAGCTCGGAGGGCGCTCATGCGGAGGCAACTAAGAGTTCTGAGGCAATAAACCTTCCTGTTCACAAAGCTGAGAGGAAGACAAAAGAGAATGCGGAGACTTCGACGAGATATGTAGATGATTGGGATTTCCCTTCGGCGTTTTTCAGATCCGCCTGGCGTCCCTGGTTCTATGACTCTTATATCGACTCCATGCTTGATTTTGATCGCATTGCCCGACCGGCCGCGTTTTCGGACCGCGATATGCTAAGTCATTTCTCCGGCTCTAGGATCTCTGAGACTGATAACGAAATTCAGGTGCGAGCCGAGGTGCCGGGCGTAGACGCGAAGGATCTTGACCTGACCGTCAATGACGATTCAATCACGATTAAAGGCAAAAAGGAGAGTGAAAGCGAAAACAAGCAGAATAAAGATGAGTCCATGATTCGTTCTGCGAGCTCTTTCGAGCAATCATTCCAGCTCCCTTGCAAGGTCGAATCCGACAAAGCCGTTGCCACCCTGAAAAACGGTATTCTGCGCATCAGCATCCCCAAATGCAAAATCGCCGACAACGGTTCCAAAAAACTAAAAATCGAAGAACTCTAGTTCTTCGAGCATCCGGAAATTCACGTCCATCCGCGATTGTAGGGGCGGCGCCATGCGCCGCCCTGACTTCTCTAATCAAACATTTTTCAATTCCCTGCGCTGAGCTGGAAATTGAAAAATGTTCAAAGTCTATATGTTCTGCCGCATCAAGAACGATTCGACAAGCTGATCAGGATTGGCCAGATTATTACTATTGCAGCGAAGCTCAGTGAGAGACCTAGTGGTACGGACTGCAGCCCGTTCTCTCTCGCTCTCGGTACTATGTATACGACGAGGTAAATGAATTTATAGATCACTTGCAGAATGAGCACTGCAATGTATCTCTCCGGTTGCACAAGTCCGGCGAGGGAGAGTAGAAGAATCGCCGACCAGAGAGATGCCACAAGCAGTCGCAAGCCATCCGAGTTTTGGACTTGATTTTGAAAAGCTCGGATTTGCATAGTGCCGCGGTCGATAAACATTGAGACCAGTACTGGAACGAGAATGATTATGTTTGCAGTATAAGCTATTAACAGTGGATTTTGCATGATGATCGCGTCTTCAAAAGGCGATCCAGTTCTACCGGACTTGAGTGAATTATCCGTGAACCGGGCATGGAGAATAGCAATAGAGCGCTTCTATTTGTCGTGGTTTTCCGATCCTTTGTAGAAAGCGCGGATGCCTTCCGGGCTCAAGTAGCATTTCTCTTTTTCGCACCAGGTGATTTGCCGGACAAGTTCGTCGGGGTCGTCGATTACTTGAATCAGCGCTAATTCATTCTCGTAAAGAAGACCTCGTTTTACGACTGTTTCTTTCAGCCAGTCGAGCAGTCCGCCCCAGAATTCCGAGCCGACCAGATATAGAGGGAAGCGTTTGATCTTGTCGGTTTGCATTAAGTTTAGGGCTTCGAATAATTCGTCGACTGTCCCAAAGCCTCCCGGCAAAATGATGAACGCCATGGCGTATTTGATGAACATGAGCTTTCGCAAAAAGAAGTAGCGAAAGTCGACGCTCAGAGTTTGATATTGGTTGCCGCCTTGTTCAAAGGGGAGTTTTATATTCAGCCCGACCGACTTCCCACCGGCCAGTTTTGCGCCTTTGTTGCCAGCTTCCATGATGCCCGGACCACCACCTGTGATTACCGCAAATCCGGATTCAGCTAATTTGAAAGCGAGCGTTTCTGCTAATTGATATTCGGGATCTCCCGGCTGGCAGCGCTTGGATCCGAATATGCTTACTGCCGGCCCAATCTTTGATAATGAATCAAATCCTTCAACCAGTTCCGACATGATGCGGAAAATTCGCCAGGTGTCCTTGGCTGTGATTTCGTCGATGACGAATTGACTTTCCGGCATTTTTGTCTCCTTCTGTGGCTTTGCTTCTAGCTTGTGAAAAATATGACGAGCGCGCTGTTGTCGTCGAGTAGTCCTGATTTGACGGATTTCTCGAGGCGGGTAAGCTCTTGTTTCTTTTTAACCAGATAATCAAGATTGACTTTATGGATTTTTTCCAGGTCGTTCTTCAAAATCCAGGGATTGATTTTGATTTCGGATTGCAAGCGTTTTGCCATGTCCTGAACAGGAATATCTCGCCTTTGAATTCCTCTGCCTGCAGGTAAGCTGGCGATTACTCTTTCCGATGCTGCTTTGATTTTCAGCCACTTGCTCAAGGTCGTTTGTATTGCAGCCATTACCGGAATTGCCGACGGTGTTTTTGAAAGCAGCTCCTGTATCCCTGAAAGAACCTGTTCTTTATGACCATGAATCCAGCCGTCTAAGAGTGCGAAAACATTCGAATAATGAGGGCTGAGTTCTGCAATCAGATCAAGCGTGATCTTCGGATCTTTTTTTGAGGGGGCTTCGCCACCGGCTTTGGGCAGAAGATAAATTGCGGCTTTCTCTATTTCCATGGACATCGCACGCAGATTGCCTTCCGTGCTTTCTGCAAGATAATCAATGGCTTCGTCTTCAATTAAAACACCGGCTTTATGAGCTCGCTTGCGACCCCAGTTCAGCATGGCTTCATTGTGCGAACCGGCCCAGAATTTGATTTTTTCGAAAATTTCGATATTTGCGTGTTTCTCAAAAACTTTGGAAACTTTCAATGTTTTATCGAAATTCGAATTGCAGGAAAAAATCAAATAAGTGTTGGGTGCAAGATGCTCCAGGCTCTTGTCCAGGTCATCCAAAAGCTTTTCCGATTTTGCGGCTTTACCTTTTGCCGGTGCTTCATCATCTGATTTGTTACTGCGCTTTTTGCTGAATAATTCACAGTGATCGAAAACAAGAACCTTGTTGCCTGGACCAAAAGGCACGGCAGCCGCAGCATCAATAATCTGTTTAAGCTCAGGCGTTGAATTCCGTGAGTAATTGAAACTTGCCCAGGCCGGGTCCACCAGCTTTTCTTTGAGAGCTTCAAGCTTCTCCGAAATAAGCAGTTCTTCTTCACCGGCTAATATAATAACTGGCAAGATTTTCGCTCCTTAATCTTTGATGCGTTCGCCTGTGACAATAAAATGTATGCGCTTGGCGATTGATGTACAGGCATCGCCCATGCGCTCCAAATAGCGTGTGCAAAACAATAGTTGTGTGCTTGTTTGCGCTTCTTCCTGGTCCTGGGTTCCGAGTTCTTGCAGAAGAATTTTTGTCAGGTAGTCATGCAAGTAGTCGATTTGGCTGTCTCTTTGCATGATTTCGGGCACTTTGTCGATGGCATCTGTTAGGAAGCAAAGCAAAACATCTTCCACCATGCGAGTAATTATTTCGGACATCTCAGTCAACTGGGGCGGAATTTGTACGTCTTCTGCCGCTACCCAGGAAACAAATTTCGCAACGCGAAAAGCATGGTCGGCAAGACGCTCGAATTTCGCTGCTATCAATGTACTGCCCACCAGTGCTCTTATCTCTTGCTGGCTCAGGTTTTTGTGCTCACTCAAAAGATCAAGACATTTCTCTTCGATTTTGATGCAAGATTCGTTGATCTCTTCTTCGTGCGTAATAATCTGTTCGAAACTGGCAGATTGATCTTTGCGCAAAATGCGCGAAAGCTCATGCATAGTCGCACTCACTAATCGCCCGAGAGCGAGCACATCTTCTTTAATTAGCGTGACTGCTCTGGTTTTCAATTTTGCATTTACCTCCTGTTGAGAGAGTGCGTGAATGTTTTTGGCTCTTACTTAGACTTTAGGTTGATTCAATCGATAGCCGAGCCGATGAACTGTTTCAAGCAGCTCCGGATTTTTCGGATCTTTCTCGAGCTTCTGCCTCAACCAGCGAACATGAACGGCTACTGTTTTTGCATCACCGGAAAAGTCATATCCCCAGACCTGATTTAAGAGCACCTCGGTAGACATCGTTTTTCCGGCGTTCAACATCAAGACTTTAAGCAGGTTGAACTCTTTGGGCGAAACGTCGATGTCTTTACCTTCGTGCTTTACAGAGCGCGCATCCTCATCTAATTCGAGAGCGCCGACTACCAGTTTTGCTGAGCGGGTGGAGCCTTTAGCTCGGCGAAGCAAGGCTTGTACGCGAGCCAAGAGTTCCACTGTGCTGAAGGGTTTTGCCAGGTAATCATCAGCCCCGGCTGTTAAACCTTCGGCCACATCGTTTGGTGTGGCGCGCCCGGTGAGCATCAAAATCGGGACTTCCAGTGCACGGCTTCTGAGTACTTTGCAGATTTCCGGACCAACCATATCCGGCAACATCCAGTCCAGAATGATCAAATCAGGACCAACCGAGTCAACGCTGGAAAGCGCCTGATGCCCACTTCTGAAAATCGTGATTGCAAAACCCTGGCGACTTAAATTGAAATCCAGTGTTTCGACAATGGTTTCATCGTCGTCCACAAGCATGATTTTTTGACTTGAGTTTTTCATAGCAATCTGCCGCCTGATTTTGGTGAGGGAAAATCAAGCTCGAAACATGATCCGACGCCCTCTTGCGATTTCACGGTTATCTTAGCACCGTGCAGGTCCAGCACTTGTTTGACTATTGATAAGCCAAGCCCGGTTCCGCCTTTGGAGATGCTTTTATCGATTCGATAAAACTTGGAAAATATTTTTGGGATTTCACTTGCAGGCATGCCGATGCCGTTGTCTTCAATGCAGAAGGAGCCCGGCTTTTCGCCGCTCCTGATTGTGATTTTGCCGCCCAGAGGCGTGAATTTTACGGCGTTTTCCAGTAGGTTAAGGATTACCTGGTCTAACTGTCCTTTGTTTGCATATATGAAATGGTCGTCGGCGATATCAAGGCAGACCTGAATATTTTTTTCGGAAGTATTTTTGGCAACGGTTTCAATGGCGTACACCGCTCTTTCTTTCAAAGAAAGCCATTCGCAGTTCAGGTCATCCCTTCGCTTGGCGACTTGCTCGAGCGAAAGCAGATCGGCTACCAGAGCTTGTAAGCGGTCAACTTCGGAGTAAGCCCTTTTCAGCATGCGGCGGCAAACTTCTTTGTCTTCCAGCGCCCCGTCCAGCAGGGTTTCGACCAGAAGTTTGATATTTGCAATCGGCAAACGCAGCTCATGCGCTGCTTCGGCTACGACTACCGAAGCGTCGCGCAGAGGCTCCTGCCCGGGAGAGACTGCACTATCGGCTGCCTCCGTCGGCAGCGGGCGGCTTGCATCGCCTCTGCCGTTTTTGCTCTCCGTTTTTGATTTGTCTTTGGAAAGCCCCGGCTTGCCTTTCATGGTGGTTTCCTTCACTTGCTTAAAAGATACCTGTTTGGCCGCTAATTTCCAGCACTCAAAATTTCAAATATAAAGAACGCTGAAAGCCTGGCTAATCCGGCACGTTAATAAGAAGTTTTTTCTGTAGCATATCAACATTGAATCACCGGAGGACTCTTTGTGGGGACAGTTACACTTTTAATTCTTGATGGTTGGGGAGTGAGTCAGGAGCGCCGAGGCAATACTATTCTTGCTTCCAAGACTCCCAACTATAATATGATGCTTGCCAAGTTCCCTAATAGTCTTCTGGATGCATCGGGGACTTCGGTGGGCTTGCCGCCCGGACTCATGGGCAATTCGGAAGTCGGTCACCTGAACATCGGAGCCGGGCGGGTTGTCATACAGAAGCTGACGCAAATCAGCAAAACCATTCTGGACGGCAGCTTTTTTAAGAATCCGAGCCTGACTGCTGCTTGCGACTACGCTCGCAAGCACAATGGCGCGCTGCATATCATGGGTCTTGTCAGCGATGGTTGCGTTCATTCCAGCCCCGATCATCTTGATGGATTGCTGGAACTGGCAAGTCGTGAGAAAGTCCCGGAGCTTGTGGTTCATCCTATTCTTGATGGACGTGATACGCCACCTCGTTCAGCCAAGCGCTTCATGCGCGAGCTCGAGGAAAAGCTTCAGGCTCGCTCCGGAAAGGTCGGCGTTGTTTGCGGGCGTTATTATGCGATGGATCGAGATAAACGCTGGGAGCGAGTTGAAAAATACTGGCGCGCGGTGGTGCTCGGCGAAGGTGTTAGAACTGCAGATTCGGCTGTTCAGGCTGTTGAAAAGGCTTACGAAGTGGACGAATCAGACGAGTTTGTGCAGCCCACAATAGTTACAGCTCGTCCGATCAAGGACGGTGACGCAGTCATTTGCTTTAATTTCCGCCCGGATCGCGTAAGACAGATAAGCCGGGTGCTCACAACCAAAGATTTTGACGGCTTTGCGCGTCCGCATGTGCCGGACATCTTCTATGTTTGCATGACCGAATATGATTCGAGCTTGCCTCTGCCCGTGGCGTTTTCACCTGAGCAATTGCCGTCGCAAGATATGGAAATGACCCTTCCGCAACTTCTGTCTTGTCATCATATAAAGCAGCTGCATGTGGCGGAAACGGAAAAATATGCTCACGTGACCTACTTTCTAAATGGCGGTAAAGAAGTAGAAAATGAGGGCGAGGAAAGGATTCTTGTGCCATCGCTCAAGGTGGCAACTTACGACAAGGCTCCGGCAATGCAAACGCCCAAGGTCTGCGAAATGGCTTGTCAGGCAATAGAATCCGGCAACTACCCCTTTCTTGTAATTAATTTTGCCAATCCTGACATGGTCGGCCATACAGGCTACATGGAAGCCGGCGTGGATGCTGTTCAGTCAGTCGACGAGGCCTTCGGCAAGCTGCTTGAATCCACACGTAAAACCGGTGGAACTTTGATTATCACCGCAGACCATGGCAACATTGAGCAGATGATTGATTTACGCACGGGAGAGCCTCATACGGCACATACGACAAACCCGGTACCGCTGATAGTGGCAGATTTTAGTGGTGCTATGAATGGTGCATCTCGGCTATCTAATGGATCTCTAGAAGATGTAGCGCCGACCCTGCTTGAAATTATGAGAATTTCGAAACCAAATGAAATGACAGGCAAATCATTGATCAAACATTGACAACAGCTAATGCATTTTGTTAATCGCGAGTCCCAATAAGGACAGTAGTGCAGGGGTTTATGGTTAAGCGCTGTGAAAGAAATAGATTGCTCAGACCTGATTTCGATGTTATCATTGCGGCCGCTTTAGATTGGCTGCAATTACTAACTTGTCAATGAGCAAGTGGTCCAGGCCAAAAAAGGATGTAACATCCGGGACAGGCGTAACCAAAGTGAAGGAGACGAACACGTTTTATGGCTCTTAAATTCCAAACAATCGCTCTTGCCGCATCAAGTGTTGTACTGGCGGCCGCATTGACAGCTTGCGGTGGAACAACTCCAGAAAGTTCAACCACCAGCACAGACACTGCTGCCACAACCAGCACCGATACCGCTGCTACACCGGCTGCTACCGACACCGCTGCTGCCACCAGCACCGATACCGCTGCTACACCGGCTGCAACCGATACAGCTGCTACCAGCACCGAATCCAAGTAGTCTGCTTCTGCAGTTTGCCTGGACCTTCGTGTAGGTCAAAAACAATCAAAGCGCAACCGCACTTTTGCCATTTGGCTCGGTGCGGTTTTGTGCTTTCATGATGCCATCGAAAATGCGTGCTATGGTGAGCATTTTGAGACAGCTGAATGCGCAATAAACAGTTTGCTTTAACTATAGCCTTATGCCTGTTGAGTCCGGCTCAGCAGGCTTGTTTTGCTCAGGGGTATTCCGGGCTGGAGCCGATGCAAGGTCAGGCGCCGATGCAAAGTCAAATGCCGATGCAGGGTCAAGTGCCGATGCAGGGTCAAGTGCCGATGCAAGGTCAAATGCCGATGCAAGGTCAAATGCCGATGCAGTGTCAAATGCCGATGCAAGGTCAGATCCCCGTGCAAACTCCGCCTGCCGCATCGCCTTTTGTTATGCCGGACAAGTTGATTGATTTCAATTCCGGAAAATGTTTGAAAACAGAATTAGATCTGCAAGGCGCCCAATTTTTTGAGGCTGCTGTCGATCGCTTGCATATGAGCGCTCAAAATCTGGACATGCAGCAGGGAGTTCTTGGTGCCTTGGATTTGAGCGTTTTTGGCGGGCATTTTGAGGACTTTACCATCGACCAACTTCGGATAGTATCCAGTACTCCTATGGCTTTCTCCCGAGAGTTTCTGCTCAACAAACGCTCCTTCGAGTTCAGCAATCCGGTAGTGGCATCTGTTAGTGCTGTGGTTTCGCAAAATAGCTTGAATCGATTCATAGCCTCACCCAGAACTTTGAAAATGCTTTCAACTGGAGCCCAGAATCAAATCCCTTCATTTATAAGTGAGCTTGTGGGCGCAGCTTTGAAAGTCAAATTCCAAACAGCATCCATAAAATTGCTGTCTGAAAATCGGGTTCAGGTAGACGTTAACGCCAACGTTGATGTTTTGCAGTCCACTAATTTAGTCCCGGTGACGGCTGTTACTAAATTGGGTCTAGCCAACGGCTGGGTCAATCTTTC
Source organism: Candidatus Obscuribacterales bacterium (assembly GCA_019748395.1). Taxonomy (GTDB): domain Bacteria; phylum Cyanobacteriota; class Vampirovibrionia; order Obscuribacterales; family Obscuribacteraceae; genus JAIEPM01. The sequence continues at coordinate 4,528 of JAIEPM010000578.1, read as the reverse complement.
AGATACACGAATTTTGACTGCCGGTCAGGAGCTTTCGCCTGAATTGTCTTCGATGATTCTTGGACGTATAAATTCCCTCACCCAGTGGGGCAGTCGAAACAACGACATTCAATTCAGCTTCTCGCAATTGAATGTCGTACCCGGTGAAAGATTTGAACTTCTTGGCACCGCTCAAATCAAACGATTGAGATTTGGCAGCTGAATGCTTCATAAAAGTTTCAAAGTCGGTGACTGTTCTGAGTCTAGTGCTAACCTGATGGATATTCGGTTCTCTCTTATTTACTGCTAAACTATATCTAACCGAATCCTAGAAAGCGAGCAAGCATGATCCGCCGACGAGATAATCGGCAGTGGGACCAACTGAGACCCATCAAATTTACGCGCGCCTTTACCAAAAACGCAGATGGCTCTGTTTTGGTTGAGTTTGGCGACACGAAAGTTTTGACCACCGCCAAAATTGAAGAGCGAGTTCCGGCATTCTTAATGGGCAAGGGCGAGGGCTGGATAACAGCCGAATATTCGCTGTTGCCGGGCTCAACATTGGTTCGTTCCGCCCGAGAAGTTACTCGAGGGCAGGCTTCCGGACGCACACTTGAAATTCAGCGCCTGATCGGGCGCTGCTTGCGAGCTGTGGTTGACCGCAGGCATCTTGGCGAACGCACAATAACCATAGATTGCGACGTGCTTCAGGCAGACGCAGGCACAAGGGTAGCCAGCATCAGCGGCGGCTACATCGCCCTCCACGATGCTTTGCTCAAATTACAGAAGTCCTGCCAGTGGGACACCCTTCCATTAATAGAAGGAATGGCTGCGGTGAGCGTTTGTGACATAAATGGTCAGCTTTTGCTCGATCCTAACTATCAGGAAGACTCGCAGGCTGCCATGGATGGAAATTTCGTTTTCACCGAATCAGGCAAAATCCTCGAGATTCAAATGACCGCCGAAGACAAACCTTACGATGCAGCCCGTCTTCAGGACCTTTTGAAGCTTGCTGAAAAAGGCGTAAAGGAAATCATTGAGCTGCAAAGGCAATCAATCGGTAGCCGGCACTAGCTTTCAGCCGTTTTATCGCAATGTTTCGGGCAAGCTTAATTTATTGACTGTTTCCTGCTGACAACGGCTTGCTGCTCGTAATATAAGAGGTCAAGAGTTTTGCCTATAATTAGGTAAGAGCGTTAAACCGGACTAAGGTATGTCAGCGACTGAACTCGGCTACGGCTACGACCCGATCAAAGAGACTTTTCGAGACGTCACGGTCTGGAAGTTGCTTGCTTCGTGCTGGCGAGTCTTCTGGCGGATTTATCGGCGGCAGGGTCTGAGTGGCGCATTGCGCGTCATACCTATTGCCTGGACAATCATTTTTGCCGTGCACGGTTTTGCTCGCTATCATCAAGCCGAATTCGAAAGAATGGCTAAGGAAGCCGAACTTTCAGGAGAAAGTCCGAGTGCCGGCGATAACGAAGCGACAGCGGCGACGGCCGAAGAATATGAGGAGTACCGCAAACTGGGTCGCTGGTTGCGTACTCGCCTTTTCAATTTAGGACCGACCTTTATAAAAATCGGTCAAACCATGTCCACCAGGGCAGACCTAGTGCCGCTGCCGACGATGATCGAGCTCACTGCCTTGCAGGAAGAAGTGGAGCCCACTTCATATGAGCTTGCGCGCGCGACCATAATTCGTGAGCTGGGAAGAGCTCCGGAAGAATTGTTTGCAAGTTTCGACCCTGTACCAATAGCCGCAGCAAGCTTGAGTCAGGCTTATCGTGCGGTTCTTCATGATGGTCGAGACGTTGTTCTGAAAGTTCAGCGCCCGAATCTCACCCAAATAATCACGCGTGATGTAGAAACACTCGGTGCCGTCGCTGATGAAGTGATGCGCTATCCGAGCATGTGCCGCCACACTGACTGGCCGAGCATCATTGCTGAATTTGCCAAAACAGTTTTTGAAGAAATCGACTACATTCGCGAAGGCAGAAATGCCGATACTTTCCGCCATAATTTCCGCGGCAACGAGCGCATTTATATTCCGCGCATTATCTGGAAAATGACCGGGCGAAGAGTTTTGACCATTGAATATGTGCCCGGTTCGAGAATTACGGACTTGCAGGCGCTGGAACTGATGAGTGTGGACAGGACTGAATTAACCGCAGTCGGTGTGAATTTCTACTTAAAGCAATTGCTTGAAGATGGATTCTTCCATGCGGATCCGCATCCCGGCAATATGCGCATCATGCCTGATGGTCGTGTCGGTATTTTCGATTTCGGCATGGTCGGTAGAGTTGCTCCCCATTTGAAACAAGCTATGGCAAACGCTTTCATGCATGTTGTGAAGCGCGAATATCGCTCGATTGTCGATGACTTCGTCGAAATGGGCTTTCTTGATGCCGACGCAGATCGCGAAGCCCTTTGTGAAGAGTTGACGCCAATTCTTGAAGCTCGTTTCAATGAAGGCATCACACGTGTTCGTTTTCGCAAGGTGCTATTTGATTTTTCAGATGTGGTATATCGCTATCCCTTCCGCTTACCTTCGGACTTTACATACATTATGCGTGCTCTCCTGACCCTGGAAGGCGTGGCAATCACAATCAATCCTGAATTCAACTTCGTCGATGCAGCTTTCCCGTTCGCTCAAAAATTGATCTGGAAAGAAGGCGGCGCCTCTATCAGAAGCGCGATTATCAAAGAAGTTTTCAACGAGGGGCGTTTCAATGCACAAGCCGCTTTCAATCTGATGAAAACTGCTTACAAACTCACTCGCACCTGAGCGCTGCCCGACCGGTATATTCGATCTACTACTCTTTGAGTGTCTTAGTAAATGCTACTTTTGCTGAAGCGAGGCGCTTTTTTCGCCTCCTTGGGAAGCTGATCGCATTATCATCTTTATTCTCAGCAGCGGACTTCCCAGGAGTGGCGGCTGGTGCGCCTTCAGGACGCTTGTCATATAGCTTAAAGATGAGCAAAAATGTCTTGATTTCGAGAGCAGGGTCTAGTAACTTTTCATCTGCATAAAGGATTTCTTTAGCTTTGGCCTGATGGGGGAAACTCCCATGGACAGCAAAGCTTGGGGCACGCATAGTACAAAAGAGTACTCGCTTCAGTCAAACTAAGGGACGATATTGATGACATATGCCAGCGCCACAGTGAATTTTGCCGCTCTCAAGCCTTGCAGCAACTGCAATGAGCATATTGAGGCCGAGGCAAAGTTTTGCGGAGGCTGCGGATTCATAGTTGCTCCCAATTCCTTCAATATTCACAAGTTTCCTGAGCAAGCCAGCCGTCTGCAAAACTATGAGGAGGCTCTTGCTGAAGTTCCGCAGTCAATGCCTGGTTTCGCAAGGCCTAATATTGTCGCTGCTGAAAGTCCCAAAGCAAATGAATACAATGCCGAAGCCTCCAAACTTATGGTCTTGCTGGCCAGAGAAAGAATTTTTCTATATAGCCATCTTCTGACTTTTCTGGCAATAAACCTCTTTGGCTGCTGGGTCGCCTGGAAGTGCTATTACGATTTTATCGGCGATGAAATGTCTAAGATGATGATCGCCTCTACACCATTCTTGTTTATAAATTCCCTTGCTCTATTGATGATTGTGCCCATCAAAGGAACCAGAGGCGAAATCGCTAGACTAAAAGAGCGTTTGAGCTATGTCCGCTTCAATATTGAATTTGGTCATTTGAAGCTCTAATTCTTTTTGTTGATGTCTTCAGTCGCTTTAGCAATTTCGGCAAAGAGTGTTTTTAAGCCGAGAGTGCCGTCCAAGAAATTGAGTTGATTACTGTTCTTTTCTTTCGATTGGCTTGCGGCTTCTCTCTTGCGGTCGTCATCTTGCATGGCTTTGTAGCCTTCGACCGGGTCATACAGGTTGTTGTTGCTATCAATGATGCTCAGCACCGGCAAGCTGTTATCTCGGAGAATTTGGCCCCCTGCCCCCTCTTTAATAAGCACCTGTTTATTGCCCTTGGCGGCAGCTTCGCTTTTCATGGTGTTGCGAAGCAGATCAAAATCCAATTCCGAATGATGAGACTTGATTGCGTCCTGTAGCAGGCGATCGTGCACTTTCTTATCCACGTCTTTCATAGAGCCTGCGCCGTCATACAGTCTGACAAGCTCTTTAGCCTCCTGTATCGACGCTTCTTTGACACTGCTGTTTCTTGATTCAAAATTAGCCATAAGTACTCTCCGGTCTAAGTGGCTTTATCATATGGCGTCCGTCTGAAAAATTCTTGAAAATGGACAATTGCCCGAATCGCTCTCAGGGACAAGAATTGCCGGTAAGCTTGTCTTCTTTCGCTGAAAAGCTCTGGAAACTAGGGCAAGAAAAGCTCTAAAACGAGTGTGATAGGCCTGAATGCCGTGGCACAATAGCTAATGGCGAGCCTTCAGGACTTAGTTATGGCAAGAATTCTTGTAGCGGAAGATGACGAGCAAATACGCGATTCGCTCTTGCAGTGGTTTACTTTTCAGGGCGAGGACGTCACCGTTGTACCTAACGGCAAGCTGGCCAGCGATATTGTCAAGCTGGAACAATTT
>JAIEPM010000378.1 GCA_019748395.1 Candidatus Obscuribacterales bacterium | reverse complement strand
GGCCAAAGAATTAAATGTTAATGGAGGTCTTGGCGAAGTAGTTGCCGATATCCTGTCTACTACGGCCCGCATCAACCTCTCCGGAGGCTCACTGAGACTCAACGTGGCTGAAGGCGACAGCGTGCTGGGCAATGTACTCGCGTTGGGCGACCCGCTCATAACTTCCAACGGCAGTTACACTCTAAGCGGCGACATCATCACCAACGGCAATCCGCTGAGCATAATTACGACGAACGACATTATTGATGACGGCAATGCTCACCAGATTAATACTTCAGCGGCAGCAGCCAACGGAGGTTCGATCCTGCTGGCGGCAGGCACGAACTGGACAACAAGCGGCAGCACGGTTTCCTTTAGTGGAGCCAATTTGGCAGCTACCGGTGGAGCAATAAACTTGCCTAATCTATCGATGCTGAAATCAAACGGCGGCACATCACTTGGCGGCGATTTCAACGGCGGTTCAATCACGCTTCTAGCCTACGGCGGCAGTGGAGCCGGTGCAGGGACAATCACTCTGCCTGCCAATCTGACTATCACTACAGGCGGTTCCAAGAGCGGCAGTTCCGGCTCATTCACGGTCATGACCGGCGCAGACTCGCTGGGAAATACGAATTCCATAAACATCGGCTCGATCAATGCCCTGGGAAGCTTCCTGCAAGGCGGGCAAGCCATCCCCGGAACAGGAACAGGCGGAAATATCTACCTGGCAACAACGAATCCGACGGGCTCTTTGATCGCAGATGCAATCAGCGGAGCCATACTTTCAAACAGCCTGCAGCCCGGCAGCAATTACACAAATGCATCAATACAAACAAAATCTTTGATAACAGGTAACGGAGGCAGCATTACCGCAGTATCAGGAAACAACATAACAACAGATTTGCAATATGTTCTAAGAAGCGCTTTCTATAGCGGACAGAACGGCTCCATCTCTCTTTCAGCCGGAGCTAACAAGAACGCGCCTTCAGGCAACATAAATATTGCATCCACCGGAAGCAATATAATCGGTACAACAGATCAAAATACGGCATTTGATGTCTGGTTTACGGTTGGAGTAACAAATTCGCCAACGCAATTCCAAACTGGAATAGACATGATCAACGCAATCATGGCAGGCGGGCGGACATACCAACAAGCTCTTACAACTGCCACTCAGAACGTCAACTCCGGATTGACCTTACCGGATGAGAAAGTCCTGCCGGTCGGTACTGTCCTCTACAAATTCGTTCCTGCCGGAAGCCAGCCACCGCTTTTCAGTCAATTCTGGGCAGATCAAGCGACGTCGCAACTCTTGAGCAACAATCCCAACCAGATAGGTAACCTCGGTGCGCTTCCGCCTACAACAGCGCATACGACGGCATGGGATCTCTACACTATAACAGCCCAACAACCATCGACCGTGTTCACCAGCATCACGGCGCCGACTCCGATTACCGATACGGGGGTAGTGGCGGATGGTGGAATTGTTCAGACATTGGTTCCCAACAGAAACACCTGGTCCGCCCCGGCACTTTCGGGAAATCTGCTTTCGCCCACACCGGTGGAACACAAATACTCTCTGTTTTCACTGAACAATATAAGCTTATTTGCCCGAGGCAATATCAGTATCACAGGTGATACCGATACCCATTCTGGAGTTTTCGGAAAGAACGTAGTAATCTGTGCGGGCTGTCAGCCGCAGGTGGGCAGCTCATCAAGCTTCGTATCTGCCTCGACTCCATCGCAGAGCGGTGGTCAGATTTCGCTATTCAACAACATAGTTCCGACGGCTTTCAGCGTGCTTCCTGTAACGAGCTTCGGCGGCGGGAACAATCTCCTCGCGCTTACGGGATTGACTCCGGCACCGGGAGCGGGCACTTTCAATTTCAATTCAGGATCATCAATTAATACCTTCGGCTCTCCCGCAGGCAGCGGCAACATTTTTATGCTGGCCGGAGCTAATTCAGGCACATCAATGAATATCGGCAGCGTTATTGCAAATGGAGGAAGCAACCTCACGCCAAGCAATATCACGATCGCAACAGCTGCCGCCACAGGTAACGCCGTTGCGACCTTCCTGAACGGCGCCTTGTCATATGCCTTCAGCGCCGGAAATACTCAAGCCGCATCAGCTGTACTCGGTGACGTTAACAGCAATGGCGGCAACATAACGATAACGGCAGGCAATAGTTTGACGGCGAAAAGCATTGTTGCAACCCAGCGATTAGGCGTCGGTCCAGGCGGGACGATAAATCTCTTCACCGGAAGCGGGGAGTTAAGCACAGGCAATATCACAAGCAACGGTTACAGCAGCGGCGGCGGCACCGTCAATTTTGATGTCTCGCAATTGACAGTTACAGGTACTAATGCGGCAGGTCAAAGCATTGAAGCATCCGGATTGAACGGCGGTAATATTTATGGAAAAATCCGCAGCAATTCGCCCTTCGTGATTGGCTCTGGAGCAGGCAGCAATCGGCTGGCAGGCGATATGAAAGTCGAAGGCAGCAGTTCCATAGGCGGAGTAATAAATTTGAACACCGCCGGTCCACTCTTAGTGAATAATACGGTTTCGGCAAATGGTATCTCCGGTGGTAGCATTCATCTGTCTTCCTCAGCCAACGACATAACACTCTCGCCCAGCGGAGTCCTGCGTGCGAACAGCAGCACCGGCACGGGAGGCTTCATAACACTGTCAGCAGGCACGCCCGGCAGCACATTGACCGTCGTGAATAACGGACTCATGAGCGCAACCGGCAACACAAATAGCAACGGTAGAGTAGGTTTCAATCTCGGCTACGGCGGCAGTATCAATCTGAGCGGCACCGGCAATTTGCGGGGCGGCGAATTTGTCAGCGCAGGCAATCTCGATCCGCTTTTAGCACCGCTCCCCACTTCTTCAGCAGCAGTCCTAAGCCTCCAGCAAACTTCAATTCTAAACCGCCTTTTACTAAGTCAGGTTGGACCACCTCCATCCAGCGCCTTGAGCAGCCAGGCTAGCAACAGTCAAGCGACTTCTTCTCAAGGAGGTCTAAACCCACTTCTGTTCAATAGCTCAATAGCCACTATTCAGCAAGAAATCAGCGATTCATCAACGATTATTCGAACAGATGAAACACCCCCAAGAAAAGGACACCTAAGAGGCGAAGTAAACTACAGTTTCGGAACTTCGCCTTTATCGGCATCCCAGGCTCAGTTTTTTTGCACAAGCATAGATGCGCAAACCATTTCAGCGCTTAGAAATTCGGGAATCAGCATTGGAAACAGCTCTGGTCAAAACTTTTTAGATTTACAGACAGGCGGAGTTTTGCTGAGCCCGGACAACGAAGCAATCTCAATCAAAACAAATGAGGGGTTGGTTTATCTGGAGGCCGGCTCCATCGCCTATGTCTTAGCTGGAGAAAGGGATCTTGCAGTTCTTGCTCTTAGCGAAAATCGGCAAGGTGATATAAAAGTAGTTGCAAGCAAGCGCTCAATCGACTTAAGATTTGGAGAGTTCCTTCTTATAAATCGCGACGATGCAGCCGCTCTTGAGCAGGCGATGCCGTTGCCTGCAAACAGCAGAAACGTAAATCGTCAAAATCTACCGGATGGCAGAGCCTTATTCACCGGCGAATTTTCAGTAACATCTGCCGTGGCTAAAATCGGAGCGATAAACGCCATGCTCAAAAAGAATTTGCTCTCAAACTCAGATCGAAAGAGGATCGAACAAGTACTCAAAAATGCAGTTGTTCTCTCAATTGTCACGGCCAAACACGGCCCTTACTTGGGCTCCGATACTAAAAGCAATCGGAACTGATTCTCGCTTTAGGCTCTGGGAGCGGTCTATTTCATAGATCCTTTAGCTGTAAATACAAATTCTTTGCCGCCGTTAGTCGGCTGGAAGTGTAAATTACCATCTTTGTCGACGTTCATCCGGCCTTCCCAGTCATAACCCTTCTCCGAATTGATCCAGTGAGTTTTTCCGGCGTCGTCGGTTTTGCGCTCCCAATGTCCAAGGTGTCCATCAATTTGAGCCAGGCCATTTTCGTCGTAAGTAAAATCTCTTTTCTTTCCATCTATCTGTTCAGTGTGGCTGACACGACCTTGTGAATCAGTGTCATATGACCAATTTCGATTAGACTGCCTGTCGTGAGCATTAAAGCTAGTAGTATTGTCGCTGTCATAATGATACTTTGCAGTAGTCGACTGACCGGTCTGCGTATCATAGTCAAAATGTGATTGAACAGCATCCTGCCGATTATCATAATCTTCAGTAGTCTTCATTCCAGTCTTTTTGTCGTATTCGGTATGGACGTTTATATTTTCGTCCATCTTTCTATCGGTAGATTTGATATCGCCTGAGTCATAAAATTCCAGGTGCGGAAGATGCTTGTCGGCATTCTCTTCTTGATGTTTCACTAGAAGATCTTTCACAGCCTTTCTTTCTTCCGGCTTCAGACTGTGCAGCTCTTTTGCTACTTCATCGAGATGCCCATTTTCTACTTCCTTTTCCAGATTTTGAGCACGTTCTTCCAGATTCATGGTGCGATTACCTCCGCCTGAACTCATTTCATGACTAGAGATTAGCTCCAACTTGTAACCAAGTTGTTTACGGACAGAAAGCATTTCGCCGGCGGCGTTTTGCGCTCACGGATGCAAGCTTGCATTTCATTCGAGCAAACTAAGAAGTAAAGATAAAAACAGCTCGAAGCAGCAACTAGTACCGGAGCGTAAATATGCCGCAACCATAATGCTTGTTGAAACTTGCAATATGCTCTGCGCCGGCGTCGAGATCTTTATCTCTGTATAGATTGCCTTGCTCATCTACATATGAGAAGCGCTCTATAGTAAAGCCTTCGTCGGCAAACCATTTTTTGACGTAATCGACGCCGAATATTCTGTGCGCGTTGAATTCAATTCGCTGCGCTCCCATAGGAAAAGAGAGATACAAGCGACTTTCGCCCTGGCGCAGCATGGATTTGATGTTCTTCAGACCAACTAGATGACCAGCAGGATCCACTCGATCTCCATAGCGGCCCAAACCAAAATGTTCGATTGCATGCAAACAGGAAATCGATGAAAATTTATTGCGGTACTTATCCACTGAAGCCTGATCCATGAGATCGATCTGGATAAATTCCATATTCTTGATTTTGGCATCAACGGGTCTTATGTCCATAACAATAATTTCGCGAAATGAAGCAACGTGCGCCACGAAACCGCTAATCAGACTACCTATATCCAAATGAATATCAGGCTTATCCTCAAAAATTTGCTGAGCTATGATTAAGTCTTGATGAAAATAATCCCCCTTAGCTGTACCGGCTTCATCGTTGTAATCAGCTAGACAAAACCAAAATCTGCTGATTTCCAGATCTGAATTCTTTTGCCTCTCGAAGGCACGCAGATCTTTTATGAACTTCAGCAGTCCTTTAAATCGCTTTACTCGCGGGCGTGAAAAACCAAGCGCCGAAAGAAGACTAGTAAATGACCTGCCAAACAAAAATTTCAAGAGCTTACACTTCCATCGCGAATTTCACTATTAAAGCAGGTTTTCCTTCACTCCTGAATAGGCAGTAAAGAGAAACACGAAGACAACGGCAAAGTCGCTTTTGATTGCTTGTGCTAGCATTTAAGCAATCGTGCTGAGGCCGGTGAATTTTGGATCTTGATTTAGCAACAAAGAGAATCATGATAACGGGTGCCCACGGCTTCCTCGGCAATAAACTGTTGAGCGAACTTCAGGCGCGAGGCATCAGAAAGCTATTGACACCTCGAAGAGCAGAGCTGGATTTGCGAGAGCAAACTGCCGTGCGACTTTATCTGAGTGCCGAGCACCCAGATATTATTATTCATCTAGCAGCCAATGTCGGAGGCATCGGTGCCAATCTTCGCAACCCGGGCACTTACTTTTACGACAATCTTATTATGGGCACGATTCTCCTTGAAGAAGCCCGGCAAATTGGGCTTCAGAAGTTTGTAGCCATAGGAACGATTTGCTCATATCCCAAAACAACTCCCGTGCCGTTTCGAGAAGGAGATTTATGGATTGGTTATCCGGAGGAGAGCAACGCTCCCTACGGACTGGCGAAAAAAATGATGCTTGTACAAGCGCAGGCTTACCGTCAGCAGTTTGGCTTCAATACCATTTATTTGATGCCGGTGAATCTCTATGGTCCCGGTGATAATTTCAATCTTGAAACATCCCATGTCATCCCTGCCATTATAAAGAAAATTGATCAGGCACAGAGACTAGAAGAAAGCGAAATCATCCTCTGGGGCGATGGAACGCCCACTCGCGAATTTTTGTATGTTGATGATGCCGTGCAGGGTATTATAAAAGCCACAGAAAAATACAACGACTCAGAACCTGTCAACCTTGGCTCCGGCAGCGAAATTTCAATCAAAGCCCTGGCCGAATTGATTGCCAAAGAAATGAATTTCAAGGGAAAAATCATTTTCGACAAGAGTAAACCCAACGGACAGCAGCGCCGCTCTCTAAATTGTTCAAGAGCCTATGAAAAATTTTCTTTCAAAGCTCAAACAAAACTGGAAGATGGTCTGCGCCGCACCATAGATTGGTATCTCAGCAAAGTTTCCGAACAGGAGCAGTCTTGAAAAAAGCATTCATAACCGGAATCACCGGACAAGATGGATCTTACCTTTCCGAGTTCTTGCTTGAGAAGGGCTACGAAGTTCACGGACTGATCAGGCGCTCATCTACTTTTAACACAGGCCGAATAGACCATATTTACCGAGATTTGCACCAGGAGAATAACAAACTATTTCTTCATTACGGCGACATATCTGATTCCAGCAACCTCAGCAAACTTCTTTACAGAATTCAACCATCCGAGGTATATCATCTGGCAGCACAAAGCCATGTACGCACTAGCTTTGACATACCCGAGTACACCGGCGATATTTCCGGACTGGGCACGGTGAGAATCTTAGAAGCAGTAAGAGAAGTCACTCCCAAAGCCCGCTTTTATCAGGCTGGAAGCTCTGAAATGTTCGGACGGGCAAAAGAATTTCCTCAAAACGAAAAAACTCCCTTTCATCCCCGCAGCCCTTATGCAATAGCTAAAACTTATGCGCACTGGATCACTGCTAATTACCGAGAAAGCTATGGAATTTTTGCCTGCAATGGAATTCTTTTCAATCATGAGTCGCCTCGAAGAGGAGAGACTTTCGTAACTCGAAAAATCACGAGGGCTGCAGTTAGAATCAAAATGGGACTGCAGGACAAATTGTATCTGGGAAATCTTGAAGCCATGCGAGACTGGGGCTACGCACCGGAGTATGTTGAGGCAATGTGGCTGATGCTTCAGCAGAATGAGGCTGATGACTATGTAATTGCTACCGGCGAGTCGCATTCAGTTAAAGAATTCCTGCTGGAAGCCTTCCGTATTCTGGATTTAGACGCCGAAAAACATGTTCAGATTGACCCGCGATATTTCCGTCCCTGCGAAGTGGATAAACTTCTCGGCGATGCTTCCAAAGCCGGACAAAAATTAGGATGGTTGCCCAAAACAACATTTCACGATTTAGTACGTCTCATGATCGACGCCGACATGGCAGAACTCGAGCAGAAACACACAGAGCATGCCTCAGAACTGCCAATTCCGGAAGAGAAGCACTGAGCTATCTCATACCTTCCACGGAGCATTTCGAAGAAAGCATCATCCGATTGAACAAAATGTCGACTCCCGCAGGCGCGCTTAAAGAAGCTTGATTAAGCGGAAATACGATCGCTGAGTGCTTCATACGGTTCGCACAAAGTCATCGGAGATTCTTTCGCATCACGCTTTTCTATCAGCTTGAGAATCTGCTCCCGCTGAGCTGAGTCAGCCGGAATGATCGAAGCTGCCATGAAGGCGTCATTAACACTTGCTTCAATAAAAGTGGCGTCGGAGGCAGGAGAATTATCGAGATGAAGTATGGCAGCAATAATTCCAGCAATCAGCATGCCCAGGAAAGAACCGGAAACAGATGCCATCAGTGTTGAGGCGGGCGTCGCCGCTTGCGGACAGCAGATCACGCCCCAATAGGCACCAAGCAGAGCACCAATAGCTGCGGCTATAAGCAGCGCTTTGTCGATTTTTCGGTGATGCAGTGAAGCAGTAGCAGCTCGAAAATCATCGGAGTCTTCACCGATTACTGTAATTTGTCTAGCGGCAACGCCCAGCTCGCTTAAAACAGAAAAAGCACGCTCAGCTTCACCTGGTCCTTCGAAAAGTAAACTCAAGGAGCCTGCTTGCCGGAATTCTATGAATTGAGAATCCTCACGCAATATGGCTTTGCGAAAACCGGCAGCAAAGAAACCCAGAAAAAGTCCAAAAAGCGAAGATTGAATCGGAACGATAATTGTAAACATCATCTCTCGGCAGGGAATATGCGGAACAAGGGCAGTGCCCAGCAGCGCCCCCAGCGCAGTTCCAATTACCCCAAAGCGAATCATCGCTTTATGATGATTTATGTCGGCACTATTCAAGCAGGAGCCGATTGCAGCCCCTGCGTCTCTAATGCCGCCGGACAGAGAAGCGTTGTCCCTGAAATCGGCGACTCCTTCTGAAACGCTAACAGAGCCTTCTTCTACAGCTTCAGACTTCATTGTATTAACCTCCAAAAGTATCGAGTATCAATTATCGATAATCGATACTCAAGAACAGGTTATCATTAACAGAACGATTTAGCTAGGGTTCTCAAATGGTTCTTAAGAAGCAAATTAATCGAAGGCAGTCCACTCGCGATTACATCAAAGAAACACTGCTTGAACGAATACTGGGAGGGCATTATCAACCCGGCGAGCGTTTAATAGAGCTGCAAATAGCAGAAGAGCTCGGTACCAGCCAGGGTCCGGTGCGCGAAGCTTTGAGAGATTTGGAAGCTCAAGGTCTGGTTGAATCGCAATCTTATAAAGGAACGCGGGTTCGAGAAATAAGCGAAGAAGAAATTGAGGATTCATATCAAGTTCGCTCGGTGCTCGAACAACTGGCTGCCGAACTGGCGGCGCCTAAACTCAAGAACAACACTGATTCTATTAAGCAAGAGCTGGACGCATTTCGCCAGGCAGCATCAAAGCGGGATATTAAAAGATACTCGCAGCATGACATGGAGTTTCATCGCCAAATAGTCGAAGCCGCAGGAAACCAACTGCTCAGCGAACTCTGGAATTCGGTTGTGCTGGAAAGCCGCTTCCTCGCCACCATCAAACAAAGAATCGGCGAAGAAGATCTGCAGCGTCTGGCGGATGCGCATCTGCCGATTCTTGAAGCACTGCACGCCGGAGAAAGCGAAAAAGCCGGCCGACTTGCCCGTCAATTGATCTGCACTTTCCACTCGAAACGGAAATGACAAGAGTCCGGCATGAGACTTTAGAGCTGATCAATTGCTGGAGAATTTATAAACAGTAGTCGAACGGAACTCCTGACCGGGACGCAGAATTGTATTCGGGAACTGCGGGTGGTGCACACTATCTGCAAAATGTTGTGTCTCGATGCAAAATCCGGCATATTGCATGTAGCTGCCGCCATTGCCGGATATGGAGCCGTTCAAGCCGTTGGCAGTGAAGAATTGAAAGCCGGGTTGATCTGAAAAACATTCCATTTTGAGTCCGGAGCCTGCTTCTGTAACCGTAGCGAGCAAGTCAAGCTTCTCCGGCTGTGCATCAAGAGCATCTACAATGCAACTTTTTGCAGAAACGACATAGTTAATGTCGAATCCGCCTGCAAGTTTTTCAATTTGCGAGGCAATCGAGCAGGCTTTGCGAAAATCGAAGGGAGTGTTTTCAACTGAGGCTATCTCGCCTGTGGGTACGGAGTTTTCGTCCAGTACTGTATATTTGTCGGAGCGAAACTCAGCAAGATGATCGAGAATATTTCCGTTGCCTGCGCCCTTCAAGTTGAAATAACTATGATTGGTAAAATTGACGGGGGTGGCTTTGTCGGAGCAGGCCGTGTATTTAATTTTCAACTCATTTGCATCAGTCAGTGAAAATTCAATATTCAAATCAAGATTGCCCGGAAAGCCCTCTTCCATGTCCTTGCTAAAATAATGAAGCTGAAGACAGGCAGCATTTGCATTTATGCTTGTGCCCAGCGTTTCCCAGAGACATTTATCAAAACCTTTCAGTCCACCATGGATACAATTGCTGCCGTTGTTGGCAGCTAATTTGTAGTGCTCGCCATCAAGATCAAATGAAGCAGTCGCGATTCTGTTTGCATAGCGTCCGATGCTAGAGCCGAAACGCGGATGCTTAGCCAGGTACTGAGGCAGATTATCGAAACCGAGAACTACATTTACAAGCTCTCCGTTCTGCTTCGGCACCCAAACTTCGCTAATGATCGCACCGTAATTCAGGATCTTTAGCTTCATACCATGCTTATTGGAAAGAGTGTAGATTTTAACTGACTCTCCACCGGGAAGCTGCCCGAATTCTTCTACACTAACCGGCTCAAGGAGATCTGATTTTTTCTGATTCATTCTTTCTCTCGTTATTATTTTGCAGGCTTAAACGGTCCATGCGAACCGGTAGCGACTTGCAAGGCAGCTGCGGTCAAAAGCATTTTCTTTCTGAGCGTGGCGAAATCTTGCTCTTGCTTCCCTTGCGGTTTGAGTTCTCTGTTTAACTCCATCATCAGACTTATCAAAGGGAACTCAGCCATGAATGCAGTTACGCCATTTCCGAATTCGTACTTTGATTGATTGCGGTAGCCCAACTTCGGACCAGGGTTCACATCGTTGAATGTTTTGCTGCCGCTGCGCGTCAATACCAGCTGATTGCCGGGCGCAAGTGAAATTGATTTCTTATTGCTCACGAATTTGACGCTGTCTTTTCGACCGTCATGCAAATTATAAAGCGCCACATCATTACCGGTTTCTATAACAAGTGCTACGGCACCGGCAGAAATGAAAACATCGCCTTCTTTGGTTTTTATTTGCACATCAGACCTGGGCGCAAGCAGAACCGTTCCGCGATCCAAAACAAGCAAAGAATTCCCGGATGATTGCCCGGTCAATATAGACTGCCTGGAAAGTGCAGTTACTTCTTCCGCATTGAAATCAGAACCAGTGAAAAATCCAATTTTTTGATTGCCGACATTAGCTGTGACGAAGATTTCACCTTTCAACGGAAACGGATTTGTATTCAGGTCGTTTAGACCTAAAAGCGGAGAATTTTCCTTGTTTACAGGAGTTTTGTCCGTGCTGATTATAGAACTGGAGGAAGATTGAATCTGATTGTTTTGACTAAAAACAGAGGCTCCAAAGGAAGCTCTTAGAAAGCTCTGCAGCGAAGTCACAAATGAAGCTGAGCCGTTTGACGCGGAGCTGTTTTCTGCCTCTCCCAGAAATAAAGGCGGGCTGGAAGTCGGCGGAGGACAACATAGATTTGTTATCAGCCCGGGGAATCCATTGATACCCTGACCGTGAGTATAAACAGGTTGATAAACACCTGGATTACCATAACCGGCCTGCGTCGGTGTACCGGCAAGCCCGGGTGTACCCAGTTGCAGCCCTGCTAGACCGGCATTAACAGTAGGCGGGAAAAGTAAGTTCATCGGTGTGCCGTAAACCTGAATGTAACCGCCGGTGCCACCATTTCCCGGGCGCCACATATCGCCGCCGTTACCGCCAAGACCTGCAGGAAGAGGCGCGCCGTTGCCGCCATTGCCGCCATGACTTAAGACTTGAGAGCCGCCGTTGCCGGCATTGGCAGTGATCAGACCAATACTGCTCAGCGCGCCTGAACAGGATGTGAGGTTGATCATGCCGCCCCAACCGCCGTCACCGGCAGCAAATACAGTGCCGCCGTTCAGTCCCTTGGGGTTGCCCTGCCCGCCATTACCGCCAAAGGCAGTCACGCTACCGCCGTTTGCACCGTTAGCAAAAACGCTGCCCTGCAATTTTATGTCTCCGGCAGTGGATTGGAGTTTAATCGAACCACCCCAGCCTCCATCGCAGCCGGCCCCGACGCCGTCATCGCCCACCGAGCCGCCGCTGCCTGCTGATTCACCCGGTAAACCGGTGCCGCCGTTGCCGCCGGCACCGCCAACGCCCCGGTTCATGGAAGTACTGCCGCCATTGGCATATATATTGAATCCGAGGTTCAGAAGAATATCGCCCTGCCGTGTTGTGACTTCAACGCTGCCGCCTTTGCCTGACTGCCCATCTTTACCGACGCCGCCGCCTTCACCGCCGGTGCTTGTGCCGTTGCCACCGGCGCCGCCGATACCGTTATGATCGCCCAGAACATTACCGCCGTTGGCAAATAAGTTTCCGTTGATGCTGATGTCGGAGTCATAAGCAGCAATACTGATGCGCCCGCCGGCTCCGCCGTTGCCGTTGTCTCCGACCAGGCCTCCCGCACCGCCCGTGCCGCGTGGTCCGCCGGCTGTGCCGCCGGAGCCGCCCGTAGCAGTGACACCACCTGTGGAGCCGCCGCCGACATTAAAGTCGCCAAGTGAAGTTATCGAGCCGAAAGTTGAAACGCTTATAGAACCGCCCATGCCGCCAACACCATTGCCGGACAGAACGCCGCCGGCGCCACCATCACCGGTGCCGGTCAGCTGCGAGCCGCCGTTGCCGGGAGTTGCCGTCAAACTCTGAGCATCGCCGCCCTTTGCGAGAGCCTGAACGATCAGAATATTTCCGAGCAAACTCTTAACTTCGACCATGCCGCCGGCCCCGCCGCTGCCAGCCACGGCGATGTCACCGCCCTTGCCGCCCTGACCGTCTGTGGCTCCGGCATTACCGCCGTTACCGGCTTTCGGACTGTAGTCGCCGAAAATACTGCCGCCGTTTGCCTGGTAATTCGGTAAATAAATATTACCGAGTGCATCGACTTTGATTCCACCGCCGGCACCGGCGCCTGAACCGATGTCGATATTACCGCCGGCGCCACCGAAGCCATTGCCGCTGCCATTGCCGCCTTTTCCGGCTACAGACTGAACTGCGCCCTGAATTACAGAGCCGCCGTTGGCCGATAGCTGCGAACCAATTCCGAGGTAAGTCGGGGAGGTGCCGACTGCACCAAAAATACTTCTGAT
>JAIEPM010000115.1 GCA_019748395.1 Candidatus Obscuribacterales bacterium | reverse complement strand
TTGAGCTCTTTGCCTGCGCGGAAAGCCGGTACTTTAGCAGCAGCGATCTTCAACGGGGCCAGTGTGCGCGGGTTACGTCCGGTGCGTGCTTTACGCTGACGACGCTCGAAAGTTCCGAAGCCGACGAGGGTAACCTTGTCGCCCTTGGAGAGAGCACCGGTAACAGCGTGGATCAAAGCGGACAATGTACGTGTTACTTCAGACTTTGGTTGTTCAGTGAGTTTTGCCACTGCATCAACGAGCTCAGCTCGATTCATTTAAGTTCCTCCTTCGAGAATTCCCATCCCGACCCATTCGCAGGGATAATATCAAACCGATCTTCATTAGACAAGTGATTCTGACTGGAAATCATCAAATTTCTTTTTTTCAGTCGCTCTCAAACTGACAGGGCAAGAGCGTCGCCGTAATACCTCCAAATGCCGAATACACAGACAGGGCATGGCTAGCAGCGATCAGAAGGGTGAACGGACTCCCATCTAGCAAGACGAGCATACCGTCCGGTTTATATACTTCTGTGACGAAAGAGATATGCGCGCAAGCCGCTGTCAAGGTATTCTTTGAGAACTCCGATCATAGAGTGAAAATAGAAGCGGCTGGCCGAGCCACTTTCCAGAGAACAGAAAATTAGACTTTTCCGCTCACCGATAATTCTCCCAAGATCCTTATAAGAAAGCCTTCTGCGCCAATTCGTCAAGAAGGAATGCAAACAAAGGCTAAAAGGATTGCTTATAATTAGACCTCAAACAGCTAGAAGGAGTGATGAATGGCTTCCATGTTTTCAGGCAGGTATATCGCCCCATCAGTTTCCGCCGCCGCCTTGCTTATATACTCCTGGATGCCTCATTCCATAGCACAGACACAAACTAACGCAGACAAAACACTCTATTATGGCTCTGTCCCTAAGAACCCAGGTCCAGAGACCCAAGCCCCTCAAGCAGACTGGTTGATGTTTCACCAGAACCCCGAACACACAGGTCACCTTTTCGCCGACAGCCCTTTTCCAACCACAGGTAAACTCAAATGGAGCTTTCCTGCCGAAGGAGGTATAGATTCCTCCCCGGCTGTAATTAAGGGAGTTGTTTATGTCGGCTGTGACGACAATTATCTTTATGCAGTCGATGCTCGCTCAGGAAAAATGCTCTGGCGAAGCAAACTAGGTGGAGCTGTTAAGTCCTCTCCTCTGGTAGCAGGCGGCTCAGTCTTTGTCGGCTGCGAAGACGGAAAACTCTATGCTCTTGAGGCACGCAGCGGCAAAGAAATCTGGAACTTCGCTGCCAAGGAAAAGATTTCAGGCTCCCCTGTACCAGCCCTTTCCAATGTTCTGGTCGGTAGTTGGGACGGCAATCTATACGCTCTCGATATGAAAAGCGGACAACTAACTTTTAAATTTGAAACGCAGGGACGAATTACATCTACAGCCGCAGTTGCTGACAACCGCATTTTTCTAACTTCGCACGACGGCTGCATTTACGCACTTTCTACTGAGAATGGCACTTTGCTCTGGAAATACAAAACAGGCAACAAAATCTACGCCACACCCATGGTTATGGATAACACAGTCTTTTTCGGCGGCTGGGACAAGAATTTTTACGCCCTTGAAGCGCAAAGCGGCAAAGTCAAATGGAAACTTGCAGCAGCAGAGAGTTACAGTATTTCCCCAGTTGGCTATAAAGGAAAAGTATTTGCTGGAAATGACGATCTAAAAATGTATTGTCTTGATGCCAAAAGCGGAAAAATGGCCTGGCGCACCCCCATTAATAGTCCGATTCCTCTGCTTTCATCCTCACCGGCTCTGGCAGGCGGCTTCCTTTTTGTAGGAAGCTCCGACGCCAATGTTTACTGTCTCGACACCAGAAATGGTGCTATCAAATGGAAATATAAAACTCAAAGACCAATCATCAGCTCACCGGCAATTAACCAGAAAAGCATCTGCGTAGGCAGCCAGGACGGCAATCTTTATTGCCTGGAATGATACTGACGATCTGACCGCTCAGAACTCAAAATTCCAGGCATCTTCAGCAAGACCTTTATCAATAGAATCAATCTTGAAAAACTTATCCACTTTCTTGAGAGTAAAGCGATAGTAGCCTCTTGACTTTAAGTAGAAAAACTTCGTATCCGCAAGCACTACTATTTTGCCGGGCTCGACACTATATATCTTGCTGGCTTGAGTCGCAGGCAAGCGTTCTTGACCATCAGCAAAAGATGTCATGAAAGGTAGCTTTTCTGATGAAAATTTATTTCTTGCGTAATTGAGGAGCTGATCTTTAGCAAATTCATTATCGATTTTTCTCAAAGCAAGCTGATGATTCGGCTCACTCAGATACTTTTTCAGATACTCATCAGTAAACATCTGAAATACCAATTCTTCAGAGTCGTCGGCCAGATTGGCAAAAAAGTTACTCACAGCACTGTTCGCCTGAAAAACATCGGGATCATTTCCCTCGATTTCAAACTTGGAAAGCTCCCCTGTTTTATCATCCCCTTTGTAATCAAGCTTCCATATATTTCCAACGGCAAACTCCCGGTACTTTGCACTCGGCAGAAGGTTTGAAGCAGTCAAATAAAGCATGCCTTTATCGGTTTTTATATGTGCTTCTGAAATCCTGGCACGCCCTTTGACCACGCGTTCTTCCACATAATAAACAACCCCTCTGGCGCTTTTGGGGAAGCTTACTAGCGGCAAATGAATACCGTCAGCAGTCTTTTCCCCATGATTTTTCGTCATGAAAAAATAACCGCAAGCCGAACCGCCAAGAAGCATCAAGAAAGCGACAAGAATCAAAGTCAGAGGTCTGGAACTCATTGACCGAGCTTCGCTTTTTCTGATTCCGCCTATATTTGTGGAGGAATTTTTCAAACTATCAAGATCGACTTTTTTCACCGGCTGAGTAGCATCAGGAGTCATCGCGGCAAGCATCCAGGCAGTTGCCTGCCCCTGACCGGTTACAGCATAATTCAGAGCTTCCTTAAATTCATTCATTTTGTGAAAGCGATGCAACGGCTCCTTTTCCAGAGCCTTGAAAATCACGGTTTGCAAATTGAGGGGCAAGTTCAAATCGGAAGCCACAGACTCAAAGGTCGGCGGCGGATCTGAAATATGCTTGGAGGCTGTTTGCACGACATTTTGCCCTTTGAAGGGCGGTTTGCCGGTGAGTGCCTCAAACAAGGTAATTCCCAGCGAATAAATATCCGAAGTTTGCTCCAGCTTTTTTCCCATGCACTGTTCAGGGCTCATATAGATAGGGCTGCCGAAAACTTCACCGGTTTTAGTTAGATGCTGCGATTCTTTTCCGGACCAGGGCATTAGCTTTGCCAGCCCAAAGTCGAGAACTTTTACCAGGTCATCCTCTCCATCTCTTTTCATCAAAAGAATGTTGCTAGGTTTGATGTCCCGATGCAAAACTCCCTTATCGTGAGCGTAATTCAGACCATCCATCACTTGCGAGAAAATTTTCAAGCAACGAAGCGGATTGATCGGACCTTGTTCCCGGATAATCTCCGAAAGACTGTCACCCTGTAAATATTCCATGACCAGAAAGGGTTGTTTCTCATCGATCATGCCGTAGTCGTACTGACGAATAAGGTTAGGATGATTCAAATCGCTGGCCGCACTTGCTTCTTGCTGAAAACGCTTTACGCTGATCTTGTCCTCGGAAAGCTGCGCATGCAACATCTTTATAGCTACATAAGTGCCTTTCTTGCTCAGATCTTCAGCCAGATATACAGAGCCCATACCACCTTTACCGACCAGCTCGATTATTTTGAACCTGTCGTTTATCAGTCGACCCATGTTTTCATCATGGTTCAAAACAATAAGCTGCGTGCCGTCTTTCGGACAATGACTGAGCGAACTTCCGAAAGTCTGATTGCAGGCTAAACAGAGCTTCTGAGTTGAAGACTGCTGATCGCTTGCTTTTGAGCTGGGAGAATCCACCAATGCACCTACTACTGCTCTAGCTAGGCATGTTACACCAGGAACGGCTCTTTTGGCTAACCCATCGGAAAGGAGCTTGAAAGCTATTTCTTGTCAGGAGCCGGAGGGGCGGACTCTTCCGAGCCTTCCTGCGGCAGGTCTTCGTCGTTTATGTCTTCGTCTTTTTTGTCCTTTTTCTGGGCCTGTTTTTTCTGGAACGAACTGGCATTTTGCTTGGCAAACTGTTGAATACGGGCTGTTTTCAGTGCTGCCACATAGTCTGGAACTTGCATCAAGTAAGTCATCGGCTCAATATACTGATTTGTGTCGTTCTTGATGACCGTATAATGCAAATGCACTCCGGTGGAACGCCCGGTGCTGCCCGCAAAAGCGATGACCTGACCCCGGCGAACCCACATTCCCGGTTTAACGGCATAAGCATTCAGATGTCCGCAAATGGTTCGAACATTGGGATAAGGATGATAAATCTCAACTGCCACACCCAGATTACCGCGATAGCCCACCCTTGTTACCATGCCGTCCAAAAGGTTGAATACTTTATCGTTTAACTGAGCGGCCAGATCAACACCGTTATGAAAATCGCCCTTCCCTGTCACAGGGTGCACCCGGAAGCCGGCTTTGGAAGTGACCATGCCCATGCCGACCGGCGTGTAAACCCGATCATCCAGCATCGGCGAGATCAAAAAGCAAGGAACGTAATAGCCTTCAAAATAATAAGCAAGAGCCGGAGCGGCAATCACAAGAATACTTGCAATTGCAAAAACGAAACGAAGTAGTGCTCGGCTTCGAGTTGTCATTGGAGCCATTCATCTATTGTCCTTTTCTCTCATACCACAAATCACCCTAAGTTAAAAAGGAGAGTAAAAGCAGCATGGAAACTTAGTTTTCGGCTCCTAACTCAGGATTGAGGCGGCGCGACAGCCTCAGCCAGAGCCTCATCGAGAATTTGATTGAGTAATTCCGGATTAGCCTTGCCCTTCATGACTTTCATCAGTTCGCCAAAGAAAAAGCCCCGAATCTTAACCTTGCCTGCTCGATAGTCTTCCAGCTGTCTGGGATTTTTCGATAAAACCTCATCCACAGCAGCTTTTAAGGCCGCCGGATCCGAAATCTGCGCCAGCCCTTTTGACTTAATATACTCGAGCACATCCATTTGCGAGTCACCGCTTTTAAGACCAAGAAAATCCAGGAGAATCTGCTTGGCGGTTGTTGAATTTAGAATCCCTGAAACTGTGCTCTCGACTATGTCTTTCAAATTCTGTGCCTTGAAAGAGCTTTCAGAAAGTGAACGCTTAGATTCATTCAGATAAGCCATACAGGGACCTAAAAGCAAATTGGCACTTTGCTTTGGAGCCGCACCCAGATTCAGAGCCTGATCATAAAAGTCAGCCAGTTCCTTATTTTCCACAAGCTGGACTGCATCATCCTGACTCAAGCCGTTTTCTTCTATATAACGGCGCCTTCTGGCTTCAGGCAGCTCAGGCAATGTCGCTTTCAGGGCTTCGACAAAGCTTTTACTTATCAGAAGCGGTGGCAAATCAGGTTCGGGGAAATAGCGATAATCATGAGCTTCTTCTTTCGAACGCATTGGGAAAGTGCTTTGCGTAGCTTCATTCCATAAACGAGTTTCCTGAACAACTCGTTCACCTCGTTCTAAAAGCGCAATCTGCCTGTCGATTTCCGATTGAATAGCGCGCTGCACAGCCTTGAAGCTGTTCATATTTTTGATTTCAGCTTTGGTGCCCAGCTTTTCCTGACCATGAGGACGGATTGAAACGTTGGCATCACAACGAAAACTGCCTTCCTCCAGGTTGCCGTCGCAAACATCGAGATAGCGCAAAATAGTTCGCAATTCGCTCAAATAGAGGCGAGCTTCCTCAGGACTTCTCAAATCAGGCTCACTTACAATTTCCAGAAGCGGCACTCCGGCTCTGTTAAAGTCGGCAAGGCTGTAATCGGAGCCGTGCAATCCGGCCGCTCCGGCGTGAACAAGCTTGCCCGCATCCTCTTCCAGATGAGCACGCGTGATGCCTATCTTTCTGCCGGCAACCGTTAAATATCCTGATTTGCAAATCGGTTGGTCAAATTGCGAAATTTGATAAGCTTTGGGCAGATCCGGATAGAAATAATTTTTGCGATCAAATTTGCTTTCTTCATTGATTTGGCAGTTGAGCGCAATACCGCATTTAATACCATATTCCAAGACCTTCTTGTTTAAGACCGGCAGAACGCCAGGCATTCCGAGGCAAACAGGACAGACCTGCATATTGGGTTCGGCACCAAAATCGGTCGGACAGGCACAGAATATTTTGGAGCGGGTCTTTAGCTGCGCATGAACTTCAAGCCCGATTACTGCTTCATACTCCACGAAGATAGCCCCTTAACTAGTTGTAGCCGCCGGTTTTCGCATTCACGGAAGTGCCGTCCAGCTTCTTCTCCGCTGGCAATTCACCCGGCTTTCCGAACATCATATGCAAAAGAGGAGCACGTTTGCCGAGAATCTGGTGCAATTGTTTGGCCGCAACATCCACGTCCGATGCCGCAGATTTGACCTTTCCCATTGTTTGCGCAATATCGATCTTGAAACCAGGATCGGCAAGCATGGTGTTTGCCTTGTTCATCGCATCTTTAGCGTCCTTGAGCACCACTTTCACATCTTCTCGCAAGCCCTGATCATCGGCCAGTTTGTTCACTACCTGCATAGATTGACGAATATCGTCGGAAGAGCTCTGGATTTTACCAAGCATAGCCAGCAAATCCTGCCTGAGTTCTCGGTCTTTAACGCTGCTGTTCAGCTCACCGATTGCAGCCTGCACAGTTTGAGCTGTTTTATGAGCAAGCTGCACGGTTTCTTTCAAATCTTTGGTCATTGTAGGATTATCAAGCATGCGGCTGACTTTGCCGTTGGTTTTTGAAAGCCCCTCGGCCAATGTGCCCACAGAACTGAGTGAATTCTTGCCCTGAGCAAAGAAAGCACTGGCATTGCTTGCTGCCAGATCAGCTTTGTCTGCTGTTTTGCCGAACTTGGAAGCCGTGACTGCAAAATTTTCAGTTGCTTTTTTGATGCTTTGAGTAACGGACGGAATGGTATCCAGCGTTTTATCCAGCTTTTCAGCTGCATTGGAAATATGCTTGATTGCAAGAGCCGCCTCGTCCGAGGAGACAGCATCGGCTGCATGATTGAGTTTTCTGGCAATATTATTGACCACAAGTTCTACCCGCACCGGGTCTTTGCCTTCGACAATGATATTCGGATCCATCGCCGCACGGCTGGCAGTCGGCTCCGTCGGCAATGTAATTTCCACATACTTGGCGCCGACCAGACCCAGAGTTTGAATGGTCACTTCCGCCGATTCTGGAATTCTGATATCGCTCAAACCGGTTACTTTGATATGGGCATAAACTTTCGGAAGCTTTGCATCGTCAGCATTGGCATCAGGACAGTCTTTCAAACCGTCCGGCAGCTTGAAAGATATTTTGTCGACAATTCCAACCCGAACCCCCTGAACATTGACAGTAGCGTTGTTACCAAGGCCGGCAACATCGTGAAAACGCACCCAAAAAGTCTGAGGCTGCTCGAATAAGGAGAAGCTTTTCAGCCACCCCAATCCGGAAAGGGTAAGAAATATTGCCCCCAATCCGAAAAATCCAACTCTTAATTCGAAATTCTCTCGCGCCATTAGCCCTTCCTGTTATGCATCCAACATCGGTCCTTCTCGTTTTGCATGAGCAAATTGATAGATATAAGCATTGTCTGAATCAACTGCCTCACTGGGATCGCCCGTCCAGACTATACGTCCGGCATGCATCATGATGATGCGATCGGCGGTTCTGGTCCATGTGGAATACTGGTGCGTCACTACTATAGATGCGGCATGCAGTTCCCTTTCCAGTTCAATCATATAATCTTCAATGATCGTTGACATTACAGGGTCGAGTCCCGTGGTTGGTTCGTCATAAAGAATTATGCGGGGGTTGTAAACAACAGCTCGCGCAAAGCTTGTTCGCTTTTGCTGACCGCCCGAGAGCTCACTGGGGTAATGGTCGAGATGATCTGCAAGACCGACAAGAGCCAGAGTTTTGCGAATTTGTTCTTCTTCGTCGGCTTTACTCAGCTTGCGACCACGCAAAGCCAGTTGCAGGTTCTCCCGAACCGTGTAAGAGTTCAACAAGGCCGAGCCTTGAAACACAAGGCCAATGTCATGGGTTTCTTTGATCACTTCACCGCTGTCCGGTTCAAGAAGCCCGCAAAGAATTTTCAGAATCGTTGATTTGCCGCATCCTGATGGACCAATGATTGCCAGAGTTTCTCCCGGATATACTTCAAAGCTGACCCCACGCAAAATTGGTCTACCGTCGAAACTTTTGTGAATATCGACTGCTTTAATTGCTGGAGTTTCAGCTGCTTGAGCCATCGTTTCCTCAGCGTGGAGCGTAAGTCAAAGAAGTAACAACAAAATTAAATACGAAAATCATAGTCATGGTCCAGACAATGGAACGGGTAGTGGCTATGCCGACATCTTCAGCGCCGCCTTTGGTGCTCAAACCGATAGCACAGGCAAAAGTCGTGACAATAGTTCCATTGATGAAAGCTTTCAGAAAATGAACCACAAAATCGCGCTCTAGAATCGTTTGTTTAACCGAGTCCAGAAAAGTCGCAGCCGGAATATTGGCTGCACCGTAAGCTATATTAATGCCCGCAATCAATCCAATAAACATGGCATAAACACTGAGCGTAGGCATCATCAAAATGCCTGCCATATAACGCGGCACCACCAGAAATTCAACCGGGTCGATCCGCATCACCTGCAAGGCGTCGATTTGCTCGGTGATCATCATGGTCGTCAGCTCGGCGGCAATGGATGAGCCTACACGACCGGCGACCATCACTCCGGCAGTGATCGGACCAATTTCACGAATCAGTGCCAGTGAAACGACACCGCCTATTGCCGTATCTGCTCCAAACAAGACCAGTTCTCTGGATATCTGCAAGGACATAGCAAAGCCTGTAAAAAGGGCCGTTAATCCAACCACCAGAAAAGATTTCAGACCAATCATTTCGCACTGCCGAACAGTTTCAGGCCAATCAATGCGTCCGCGCAGAATCAACGACCAGGTTTTTGTAAGCAAAATCAGGGCAAGACCAATCATCTTGACGCCGCTGCCGAAATAAGCCTCCAGAAACGCAATCGGATTTGGAATACGACTTTTTCGTCTTAAATCATTTCCCGAAATCGTGGACGAACCGTTTGACAACTACCCAACCTCGCTGACCTTTCAATTCATAACAGTTCCAAATTAGCTAGCTTACCCAATGCAAACAGTTTCTGCATTGTTCAGATTAGAGACAAGCCGCTTCAAAGCCGGAAATCGCGGCGCTGCTGTCGAATTCGAAGTCTTAGATTCTATCTCATTTAAGGTCTTCATAACTGAGAAAAACCCTATCTCCGACAGCCACCTTTCCTGGACTTGAAGCCTTTCTGAATACAGAATCAGTCATCGAGAGTTGAAAAGATAAAGTTCGCAAAGATCGTGACAGACAAAAGACTCAGGGCAATAGCAACCCGGAATTTATCGCGTCCTCATGCGTGGTTTCCCCAGTGAATTTAAACCCCAGTTAAGGTTAAATGAGCAAGATTCGGGCGAGCAAGTCCGGCTATGGCATCTGAGTAAATTTTCCAAAGAATGAATCAACCCAATCTGAATATTGAGCAATCTTTGTTTGAGGGACCTCTCGATTTAAGAGGCGCCAGCGCATTCCGCGTCTCACCGGAACTGAGAGAATTGCAAGAAAAGTTTGTACAAGCAAAAAATGAAAAGCAGCATATGACCATCGCCACAAGCTGTCTGGCTATGGCCTGCCCGATCATGCCTCTCGGTTTCCTGGCCACCCTGTTTGTGCTGGGCAAACTGGACGGCATGGATAAAGATCCGACTCAAATTGAGCAGTCGCGCTCACTGCAGGGAGAAATGGCCCGCATTGCTGCAGCTGAAGCTTTAATGCGCAAGAAAAAAGAGCGCGGTGAAGACACGGACGCCAACGCGTATATCCGCTATGCTTCTAGAGAGATGGCTTTGCGTCCACTCAGAGTCGCAATGCGCCCGATCAAGGGTGCCGAGAAACGTGTCATTCCTAAAATGCAGTCGAGAGAATCCCTCTGCGACGGATTTTTTCAGACCAAAGAAAAACAACAAAAAATGCGCGAGATCAAGCGACAAAAAATCTTGCTTGAAAGTCTTGCGGACAAGGAACGCAAAGAAAACAACACAAGCGAAGCCTGCCAGCTGTCGGATAAACTCGAGATGCTGGACAAGCTTCTCAAAAAAATGGGTTCGAAAGACTGAGCCGAGACTCGTAGTCGAAAGGCTGAAGCATCTTTACTTTCGCTAACAAGCGCTTAAACATGAGCTTTTTGGGTACAAAAAGCTCAAGCACTTCATGGCGGGCATAATCGTGTACGACAATTACATCAAAGCAGGAAACCCGGATACGCCTGTAGAACAGTTGCGAGCTCTGCTTGACGATCAAGATGCAGCAGTCAGAAGACGCCTGGCGGAAAATCCTCGCACTCCGGAAGATGTTTTACTGAAACTGGCAGATGATGCGGATCTCGACGTTCGCTGCGCTGTTGCCGAACACGAGCGAGCACCACGGATAGTGCTGGAGAATCTCGTCAAAGACGAAAATGTGCAAGTTCGTTATGCAGTCTCCGGTCAATATACTCTGCCCGTGGATTTGCTGGAAACACTGGCCGCTAACGACGAAAATCCTTATGTGCGCGATCACGCCAGACGCACGCTTGAAGGAATTTTTCTGGAAGATGCTCTCAAAGCTGCAGGCTTCGTCCCTCATCCCGGTGAAAAAGACAAGCTCGGAGATCTCCTGCGCGAAACCGGTGTACTCAAAGCCGAACAAGTAGACGAACTGCTGCGCCTGGCAAAAGAACGCGAAATTCCGCTTGGACATGTACTAGTAGAATCTCGCAGCGTCTCGCGCAACGTAGTCGTGGCAGCTCTGAAAGCACAGGTAGCAGTTCGAGACGGCACAATGAGCCACCAGGAAGCGCTCTGGAACATCAAGCATGTTTGGGGAAAGATCTAGCTATCATTCTTCAAATAGCGAATACTGTTGATGAGAACTCTTTTCAATACTCTAAAAAACGAAAGCATGCTTCTAAACAGGTAGACTGGACTCTGATGCTTGCTGCGACTTATCAAAGCACAAGCTTTTGAACCGGAAAAGAAATAGTACACACGGTTACGGCGCTTGAGCCACAAACAGCAAAAATTCAAGAAATCCCAGGGACGATCTATGTCGTCCACAACAATAATGGGCTCACCTTTCAAATCAGGGAAATATTTCTGAAACCCCATCCTGAATTTCCGCCGTTCCTTTGTTCCGGCAAATGGACCATCTACAATTACGACTTCATATTCTCGGGACTCGAAAACATCTCCCAGAGCAGTTCGATCATAATAGTCGCCCAGAACCGGCGCCAATACATAATTCACTCCCTCAAAAGCAATAAAATCCGGATTCTCCTCGACTGCCGTCACCGAAAATACCCTGCGCAGCTCGCGGGTCGATTTACCGGAGCCTAGCTCAAGAATTGCAGACTGAGGTTCACAGGAAGCCAAAATCCAGGGATAAGACCAGGAGGCAAACTCCAGGCATCATAATCAGCAAAGTCCATAGCAAACTCTGATCGGCGCGCAGGCGGTTTCCACTGCTCGAATCGATAGTTGAATGCTAAACGCCGTTTGAGATTTCCGGGATCAAATACACTTAAAACCGAAAGCCTGGGATGCACTATTGAACTTCGGTAATAACGCAACAATTCGCTAAAATGATGAAAAATCCAGTTACTCATAACCTCGGGACAATCGATGAGCGGTATGCCTAATTTCTGAGCCGCCCAGCCAAAACACCAGTCGATTGAGGTCAAACCGAGAATATAGCTTCGATACATTGATGGTTTACAGTTTCGACCTTTCAACCAGGCAAGATCTGGAGGACAGAGCTCCGGACTTTCCAGTATTCTCGAATTGAAAATATGCTCGACCGTTTTTCTGTTGAAAATAATGCAACCACCCTGAACCGAACTAAAAGCACTTGAATTTTGCACAGTTCCGGCAATGAATAAATCATCTTGATCCGGCAAAATTCGCAGCGGACGTCGAATCTGAGTATCGGGATCTACTTTCACTATGTAATCAGCTGCGGTACTCAACATCAGTTCGAGTAGACGCTGAGCAAGCTTCCCCCCATGCTCTAGAGGAAAGAGTTCAGGCTCTTCAAGAATTTCAAGATTCTTGTCCTCCCTCAAACATGCTAATTCATCCTTGTTTTCTAGATCTCCATCAAAACGAATTACAATAAGCGACCGCGTATAACAGCGCCGAATCTCTCTATAAACCTGCAATATTTGAGCTCTCTCGCCATAAGCGAGCATAACAAAGGCTATTTTCAGGTTGTCGCCGCCGCTTGACAAAACAACAAAGTCCTCAGCGAAATTTCGAGATTCTAACAGCCCCTATCCACACAAAACTAGTCATTTGCTGCACGAAAAGCACAGAGGGCAAAGTGACCATCAACAGAGTTCTCTTATATGCCCTCGTAGCTTCGAAATAAAATAAGAAAGCGAGACGTGGGAAGCTGAACTAAGTCCAGACTTCCCACGTCAACGCTCCAGCTAGGCTGGCTAGCTTCTCTAAGAATCAGTTTCGGAGCGCGCGCTCGCCCACCGCGGCGCAGTTGTCCTTGCTCGTAAGCTGGAAGGACCCGGCGCCGCCGCTGCCCGGCTTGGTCAGGAGGCAGGCCACAAGCTTGCCCTCCGCGTCGACGAGGTGGTGATGGAAGGGGCTGACCTCCGTGGGCTCGATGCTCCAGCCCTCCGGCGCCGCCATCTGCACCGACTGAGAATCACTTACACAGGTGCGTTGAACACCCATTTCGGCCAGCTTTTCGAAGGGTCCACGCGGGGGGATGTGCAGGTGATTGGGTGTGCTGCCGCAGCTGCAGGTCTTGCAATTCATCTTGCTTTCCTTTCGGTTCTCT
>JAIEPM010000052.1 GCA_019748395.1 Candidatus Obscuribacterales bacterium | reverse complement strand
ACAAAGCAATCATTACTCTTGCTGACGACCATGACAATCCTGACTCAAGGCGCAGTAACGGCGAGCCCGGCCGGGACGGCAGGCAAACCTTCAGCAAGGACACCCGGCAGTCCTGCCCAGCCGCCGCAAGCGACAAGCTGGTCGAAAGACGCAGCCGAGGCTTTGCTTGCAGAGCTCCGAGACGAGCCCGAGCTGGCCGAAACAAAATACAGAGCAGCCCTGGCTCTTGCAAACAAGCAGGTGGACAAGAAAGGCAGTCTGAATTGCTTGAATAGACTGGCAGATCTTCTGGAACGAAACGGCAAATTGCCGGAGGCAGCTGAATTACAAGAGAAAGCCCTGACTCTGGCCGAAACGTCCTTTTCTAAAAGCAGCCCTCAGTATGCTGAAGAACTTGCATTTCAGGCTGCTTTTTACGCGCGCAAAGGCGAATCAGGAAAAGCCAGGGAGCTGCTTGACCAGGCCACAGCAATCCTGGCTGGTTCTGAAAGTAAATTTCCTCTGGCCATGGCCGCCTGTTACAAAGCAACAGGCAGGCGACAGATTTCAGAAGGAACGTTTGGACTTGCGGATGACTCGTTTCAAAAAGCACTCAGTCTTGAAGAATCAGTGCTTAAGGCAAATGACGCAGAGCTTATAAGTACACTCAGAGAATATGCAGATTTGCTGCTAAAGCTAGATCGCAAAGATGACTCGAATAAATTGAAAGAACGAATTCGGCAAGCAAAAGCCGAACTGAGCCTGGCACTCACCGGTAACAGCGGCGGCAGCTCAGCAGCCCCGGGGAAAAGTACTTTTGCTAAAGCATTTGAAGACGCACAAAATGCCGATAAGCTCGGAGTTCCGGAAAAAGCAATCGCAGCCTGGAAACTCGTGATTCAAGAGGGCGAAAAAAATGATTCCGAGAGCAGGCTGCCTTATGCCTATGTGCATCTAGGTGATCTTTATTCAGGACAGAAACAAAAAGATGAAGCTGAAATGCTCTACAGAAAAGGTCTTAGTTTGCGAGAGAAAAACGGCAAGGACAATACGCTTGGAATGGCGCGCAACCTCAAACGACTTTCGGCAGCTTGCTTAGCTTCCGGCAAAATTCAGGAAGCAGAAAGTCTAACAAGCAAGGCGCTTTCGATAGAGCAGAAATGCGGCGCAGACAACAAAATCATAGGCAGCACCTTGCAATCGCTGCTGTCCCTGAATATGAGCAATAAACACAATGCACAAGCTGAACAAACTGCAAAACAGTTGCTTGAAGTTTCAACGAGCCAGCAAGGTGTTTTGGCAAGCACCAACAAAAACATGGCGACGGCCATGCTGGGCAGTATTTATATGCAAAGCGGTCGCATGGATGAAGGCATGCGATTAATGAAAAGCATGGCGAATCAGGCGCAGACAAGAACTGATCCATCGGAAACTGCTGCAGCTTTCAAAAGCGTATTTGCAGATATCGAAAAACAAGTGGATGAGAGTGAGCTGAAATAAATTCGCTTACTGGCTGCTTTTTTCAGGAGGAGGCAAAGTAATTGTCGGCTTCAGCAAACGCTCATAAGCCTGTGGCGTAACCTTCATCGAAATGAATTGCAACTTCGTGGGATCATGGGGATTGATGCTGACTTTTACATCAATCGATTCCATCCAATCAGGCAACGACCAGAACGGACTGGCTTGTTGCACTTTCATAAAACCGCTGGAAGCAGCACCATTTTGCGAGATTCTAATCACGCCTTCCTGTGTGCAATCAGGAGTTTGTGCATCAATGCGGGCACCGACGTTCTTCATGAAAGAAATGAGCCAGTTTGTCAAATCGGGGTGAGGACAAAGCTGCCAGGCCATGTTGATATTGGTTTTGATTTGCTTGCCGCCCACCTCAACTACATAATCTGTATCACCGACTGATACCAATTTTGTTCCGCCGAAAGCACCACCTATGGGGCAAGCTCCTGCGCTGCGATCAGGAAGCACAAGCAGTGCATCATTGGCGATCCAAGAGCCGATTCTCACACCCGAATCGTTAGAACCGGTCTGCGCCTGCGGCGCTGCCATCGAAGGAGTAAATGTACCAGCAAGAATGCTAATTGCAAGAAAAGCAGCTAATCTCATGGAATCTTCCTAGAACGCCAATCGATTGCAAACAATATCATGAACTTGGCTGCAAAGACAGAGCGGCGAGTGAAGACTAAGCTAATACAGCTAAGGCTCGCAAAGAGCTAGCTTACCTGTTTAGAAAGTCCTTGAACATTTGTTTGTAGTCGTTCTCTCCGTCCCGATCAATAGGCTTAAAAGCTGCGATCAGGCGGTGAATCGATACACCGTCTTGCAAATCCCTTGGACGACCTCTGGAGTCAAAACTTTTGGAAGTATATTCGACCTTAATTACGCCTTTTCCCATGGGCTCGTAGGTCTTCAAATCTTCACGACGGAATGAATCTACAATTATGCCGCTGTTCTTGTCTACCACCAGAGATGTTGCCTGAATTCGCATCAAGACCTTGCTATCCGATACATATTCAGGTCCATACCAATCGATATTGTTAATGGTGATATGACCGGCTTGCTCACTTCGACTTGAACCGGACTGCACGTAATAATGCCAGATATCGCCTTTTTGATCTTTCTGAAACCCGTGAAGTTCCCGACCCAGAGAGGAAACAACCTTTCTTGGTCTTCCGACTTGACCTGTAGCATAGTCCTTGATGAAATCGATTCTGGATTCCGTTGATTCAAAAGTTCCTGCAAACCAGGAAGGAATTTTGAACCAGCTGCTGGCATATTTTGCATTCTGCAAAGCCTGCGGATTGAAACTTGCACCGGCTTGCAGATCATCTTCAAGCGCAGGCAATTGGTCTGAATGTTGAACCTGCCCCTGCAAGTAGAACTTGCTCTGAGAGGGCTTCGCCGGGGGACCGGGATTAATCCCAGTCTTAGTATTGGCACTGGCATGCTCAGACGGGCTTTCTTCCCAATCCGAGCAAAATGCCGCCCGCGGCAAAGTGAAAAGGCAAAGCAGAAGAAAAAAGCTGAGCTGCAAGCTTATTAAGTAGAATCGGTTTCTATCAAACACAGCAATAATCCGGCACGGCTATCCTGAACAATAGCACTAATCCGCAACGATTCGAAGCCGAAACATAACCCTGGAAGCTCCCCCCGGAAGAGCTCTCCCGGGAGCGCAGGCGTCCCGCCTGCTTAAAGCCGCTTGTAAATAAGCGGGCAGGATGCCCGCGCTCCCGGGGAATTGAGAAGCTGAAGCAGCTGAATGGTAACGTAATTGATCGAATTGCAAACAAATGATTAAGCTAATGCAGTCAAGATCTCCATGACAAGCCTCCGGCGATCCCGAGAACAGAGCTCTGAAAGTACTTTAGCATCAGGCAGATTTTGGGAAATTCAACGGCACGCAGACTTTTCATTGCCACCATCCATGCAGCCATAAAAGAGAGTAAAACTACCGGCAGCTCCGGCTTTAGAAGCTGTTTGCAGAATGTGAACCGGAGCATCGAAATTACAGTCGGCCGAAAAAATAAAATTGCCAATTTAGTCCCTGTACATATAATCGATCTTGGCTAAGCCTCCGGAAATGAGCTCGGGGGCGGCTCGGCGTTGGGCTCTCAACTGAGCATATGGTGAAGATATTGAATAGAAATACGGAGCTTTGCGAAAAAGATGCCTGTGGAGTTGGCTTTATCTACCGTCCGCAATCTGATAGTCGAGTGCTCCAATTGGCACTTGAAGCTCTGGCAAATCTTGAACACAGAGGTGCTTGCGCGGCTGACTCCAAGAGCACCGACGGCACAGGCTTGATGACGGCTATTCCCTGGCGTCTTTTTGAGCTGGAAGGCTTTCAATTCAAAGACAAAAACCGAACCGCACTGGTAAATTGCTTCCTGCCCCATGATAAATATGATCACTGCCTAAAGCGCACAGAAGAATTTTTCAGCAATGCCGGTTTTACTTTGCTTGGCTGGCGCAAAACACCGGTGAACGGAGACGCGCTGGGAGAACTGGCCGAAAGAACTTGCCCGGACATGGCCCAACTTTTCGTGCTCGGGCAAAATAACTGGAGCGAAGAAGAGCTAAATCAGAAACTGATGCACGCCCGCAAAAGTGTCATCAATCATCTCAAAAATGAACTCGGCAGCTACGAATATTACATCCCCTCTTCTTCGACAAGAACCGTTGTTTATAAAGCTATGGTCAAAGGCGGCGACCTGGGAATATTTTATCCGGATCTGCTTTCGCCTCACTTCGAATCACAATGGGCTGTTTTTCACCAGCGCTTCAGCACGAACACCAGCCCTAAATGGCGTCTGGCGCAGCCCTTTCGTTTTCTGGCTCATAACGGCGAAATTAATACACTGGAAGCTAATCGACACTGGCTTCAAATTCGCCAGAATGCAAGATTGCTGCGCGGCGAAAATATGCTGGATCAGCCTCTTGTTTGCACGGATTCGTCAGACTCGGCAAATCTGGATAATATGATCGAGTTCTATCTGACCTACGGCGATGAGTCGGACGAAGCACTAATGAAACTTGTGCCCGAATCATTAGAGCCTAAAAGAGAGGATCCCTTGCAAAAGGACCTCGCCGATTTCTATGAATACCATGCAGCCAGGCAAGAAGCATGGGATGGTCCGGCGCTTCTTATTGTTTGCGACGGCATCAGTATTCGAGCAACTTTAGATCGAAACGGCTTGCGGCCAGCCCGATTCACGCGCTTAAAGGACGGCACTTTCGTCCTTGCTTCAGAAACAGGCGTTTGCGAATTTGATCCGGCTGAAATAATTGAACTGGGTCGACTTGGACCGGCTGAAATGATCTCAATTGATCTTGAAAGCGGCAAGCTCAAGCGCAATAACGAAATTAAGCGGGCGGTTCTAGACCGGCGACCCTATGGCGAGCTATTAAAAGAAACACGAATCGACTGGCAGAACTCGCCTTTTTTGCAAAGCGAGCAATTTGATTCGACAGCTCTGACCTCAATGGAAATTGCCTCCGGATTCAACAAAGAAGATCTCGAGCAAATTCTTCGCCCAATGGCCGGCACCGCCAAAGAAGGCGTTTTTTCCAT
Source organism: Candidatus Obscuribacterales bacterium (assembly GCA_019748395.1). GTDB lineage: Bacteria > Cyanobacteriota > Vampirovibrionia > Obscuribacterales > Obscuribacteraceae > JAIEPM01. Next base: position 7,839 of record JAIEPM010000052.1, on the reverse strand, counting down.
GGGTGATGACAGCCGCCTGGCCTGCCTCTCCGACAAACCGCGCATTTTATACGACTATTTTAAACAGCGCTTCGCGCAAGTCACCAATCCGCCCATCGATCACATTCGCGAAAGGCTGGTTATGAGCCTGAATGTTTACTTGAGCTCAAACACCAGAACAATAAAACTTCCAAGTCCAATATTGAACGAAGAATCCTTGAACAATTTGATTTCAGGATCAAATGAATTCAAGTCATGCAAAATATCCCTGCTGATTCCGGCAAAGGAAGGAGCTCTGGCGCCCGGACTTGAAACGTTGAAAGCCGAAGTTCTTAAGTCTCTTGAGTCGGAAAACAATTTGATTGTCTTGAGCGATCGAGGAATGGATGCTGAAAGCACGGCAATACCTGCATTACTGGCAGTGGCGCTAGCTGTCAACGAACTCAGCGCCTCAGGCAAAATGGATAGAACTTCATTATTGATTGAGACTTCGCAATGCTGGACCGTTCATCATTTAGCCTGCCTCCTGTCTATGGGTGTTCAGGCGGTCTGCCCTTACATGGCGCTTGAAACCATACGCCATATGGCTCCCGGGTTGAAGTCTCAAGAAAACTATTTTGAAGCGCTGGAAGAGGGTCTGCTCAAAATCCTGGCCAAATTAGGGATATCCACAATCTCTTCCTATATCGGCGGACAAATAATTGAGTGCATTGGACTTGATGAGAGTTTAAGCAAGAAATACTTTCCCAGAGTTGCAACACATCTAGGCGGCAGCAAAATTGAAAGAGTGGAACAGGCAGTTCTGGATTTTCACAGGCTCGCATTCAATCCCAGTCCTGAACTCTTCGATTACGGACTGCTACGCTATAGGCAGGGCGGCGAAGAACACGCCAACAATCCGCCTTTACTCAAAGAGATTCACAGCGCGCTTGGTCTTAAAGCCGATGAAAAATCGAAGCAAAAGCAACGCTTCGAAACTTTCGCGGAAATGGTAAACAAAAGGCCGGCACTTACGGTTAGAGATCTCCTTGATTTCAAAAGCGATAAAGAGTCGATTGAAATTGAGCACGTCGAAAGCGAGTCAGCAATCATAAGCAAGTTTTTCAGCGGCGGCATGTCACTTGGAGCACTCTCAAAAGAAGCTCATGAGACTCTGGCAATCGCGATGAACCGGCTGGGAGCAAGATCTAATTCAGGCGAAGGCGGAGAAGACCCGCTTCGCTACAGACCTATTACAAAGATAGAAGCTGACGGCACAAGTTCAAACTTTCCTGGACTTCAAGGACTAAAAGCTGGTGACCATGCCGGTTCCAGAATTCGACAGCTTGCCTCAGGCAGATTTGGAGTAAGCACGGAATATCTGGCCACTGCCGAGCAGCTGGAAATAAAAATAGCACAGGGCGCCAAGCCCGGCGAGGGAGGTCAATTACCCGGCACGAAGGTTTCAGAATATATTGCCGGGCTCAGACGAGCCAATCCCGGCACAACATTGATCTCACCGCCGCCTCATCACGACATTTATTCAATTGAAGATCTGGCTCAGTTGATTTATGACTTGAAGCAAGTTAATCCGGGCGCCAAAATTGCAGTAAAGCTTGTCGCTCAGGCCGGCATCGGCACAATTGCAAGCGGCGTAGCAAAAGCAGGCGCCGACATTATCCAGATCTCCGGACATGACGGAGGCACCGGCGCGGCTGCAATATCATCAATTAAACATACAGGCATCCCCTGGGAACTTGGATTGGCTGATGCGCAGAATTCTTTAATAGCCAATGGCTTGAGAGATCGCGTAATTCTCCGAGCCGACGGCGGCATGAGAATCGGCAGAGATGTGCTCGTGGCAGCCTTACTGGGAGCGGACGAATTTGGCTTTGGAACTCTGGCACTGATTGCGCAGGGCTGCATAATGGCAAGAGTTTGCCATACTAATAAGTGCCCGGTAGGAATTGCCAGCCAGGACGAAAAACTCCGCCGGAAATTCAATGCAAAGCCGGAACAGATTGAAGCATTCTTTCACTGGCTGGCAGAAGAAATTCGCCATGAATTAGCCGCTCTCGGTTATACAAGCCTTGCTGAATTGCGAGGGCGCACAGAGCTGCTGCTTTGCAGAGAATCAAAGATCGCTCACACTGAGTTTGACTTCAATTTCTTGAAAAGACCGGAAGACCTTAAACTCGAAAAACGAATCGAAAAAAACCAGGAATATTCAAGTTTTCTTGAAGACAAAGATCTCTTAAATGCAGTTGAGATGCATGGAAACTGGCAAAAGGAAATTAAGATCTCGAATCGAGATCGAAGTTTCGGCGCGCGTCTTTCAGGCAAAATCGCCAAACTCCATGGCGAAAATGGATTCAAAGGTCGCATCAAATTCAAAATCAAAGGCTCCGCCGGACAGAGCTTCGGGGCGTTCCTGGTAGATGGACTTGAGCTTGAGCTGCTCGGCGACAGCAACGACTTTGTGGGCAAAGGCATGAGCGGCGGCTTGATTGCGCTTCGCCCGCAGAGCAATTTCTCTAAACCGTGGGAGCAAGTTATCGCAGGCAACACCTGCCTTTATGGCGCAACAGCCGGTACATTATTTGCAGCCGGCAAAGTGGGAGAACGCTTTGCGGTTCGCAATTCCGGTGCTACGGCCGTGGTTGAAGGAGCAGGAGCTCACTGTCTTGAGTACATGACCGGCGGAGTAGTAGTTGTGCTTGGCAGTGTCGGACGCAACTGTGCAGCCGGCATGACAGGCGGGCTCGCTTTCGTTTTCGATGAGGACCGTTCGCTTGCAACTAAGATGAATACAAATAACGATTTAAAACTTGAAACGCTCAGTCCCGAATACGAAACCTTGCTTCGGTCACTGATAGCCGCTCACAGGCAGTTAACCGGCAGCATAAGAGCCAAGCATATTTTAGATAGCTGGCAAGAATCACGCGGACGATTCAAGCAAATCAGCCCAAAATCAACACAGCTTCAACCGGCTCTAATAAACAGAATGATCGAAGCAGCTTATAGATATGCAGGCTAAAAGCTCCTCCGCATAATACTCTACTAAAAACCTGTCACAAGTTATCCGGTAGACACGGACAGTTCCCTTTCATAGATTCTTTGGTAGGGGCGCGGCCATGCTGCGCCCTTTAGCATGGAGGCCATTCAGACCATGAGCGCAGAATTTTCTCCGGTCTCAAAGGTCCAGGCATGGCCTAGCCCCTACAAATTATTGAAGGACCTGGATTTGCGGCAAGCTCTTATGTATCAAGCACTCGCCATAAATACCAGGCAGCGACGCTGCGATAGGGGCGCCAGATTTCCGAATGTGTTAAGAGCTCTTTAGGCTTGGGCAGCTCTTCCAGATTATAAGCACGGGCAAAGCCTTTGCGCACACCGTAATCGTTATGAGGCATGACATCCGGTCTACCGAGGCGGAAGATCAGCAGCATTTGCACAGTCCATTCTCCAATGCCTCGAACAGAACTGAGAATTTCGATAATTTCCTCGTCGCTCATTTTTTCCATTTGCTCGACTTCTGGAATCAAGCCCTCTTTCTTTTTCAAGGAAAGGTCTTTGATTGCCGCGGTTTTTGCTCCTGACAAACCAACGGCGCGCAAGTCTTCATCGCTTGTTTTAAGCAGCTGCACCGGACTTGGAAATTTGTTCTTGTACAATCCTTTTACGCGTCCCATGATCGTCGCGGCAGCCTTGCCTGTAAGTTGTTGATAAACAATCGACTCCATCAGGCTTTCGTAAGCGTTCTGCATTTCCTGCAATTCAAGGCGGCAAGGTCCCACGGACTTTATGATCTTTGCCATTGTTTTGTCCGATGCCGATAAATGCTTAGCAGCTTTAGCCGCATCAAACGGCAAAGACCCGCTTTCAGGACTCGCATCAAAGCGCCGCTTCGTTTTACTTTTTGTAGTGCTTTCACTCACAAGTCAATTGCCCTTATAAAACGTCCAAGCCCTCTAGTTTCTACTTCATGGAAATTTATGATTGGACGAAAAGGGCGATGCATGGCATCGCCCCTACGCTTCGGAAATTGTACGGGCTCCGCATGGTTGACTAACGACTAAGTTGTCGAATCGGCTCCGGATGGGTGTTTGTGGGCCAGATTGAAGCGCTTGCCGCAAACTTCCCAGTCGATGTTTTTCAGGAAAGCATCAAGATAGTTGGCTCGATTGATACCGTAATCAATCATGTAAGCGTGCTCGTAGACGTCTAAAGCTACGATCGGAAGCACACCGGCCGGCGACCACATATTATGTGTATCAAGACCATAAGTGTGGATTGCCGAATCACGTGTATTCCAGCCGACAATAACCCAACCGCGCATGCACTTGCCTGCGGTTTTGAGGTAATCGACAAATTTTGCGACACTGCCGTATTTAGCTTCAAGAGCAGCTTTCAAGTCGCCGGTCGGCTCGCCGCCTGCACCACCGAGATTGCCGAAATAAAGCTCGTGATAAACCACGCCGTTCAGAGCAAAACTTTGTTCCATCAAGAGCTCACGAAATGGAGCATATGTGGCGTTTGCGGCAGGAGCCTGAGTCAAAATATCGGATGCATCCAGCAAGGCGTTAATTTCTTTGGTCTTGGTCACATAACCTTTATAGAGCTTCAAATGTTGTTCGATTTGATTGGAAGAAAGCCCGTCCATTTTTTTGCTTAAAAGAGCTGAAAAATCCTTTTCTTTGATTTCACCGGCCGCAGCAGCTGGCGTTTTTGCGGCAGCATCTGCGGCAGCCAGAACAGGAGCGGCTGCGCTCAAAACAGAACCTGCGGCCAGAGCGCCCATGAGCAGAACTTCGCGTCTTGTGGTCAACTTGCCTTCAGCCACTTCATAGTTGCCAATAACTTCACGCTTCTCAGTTGTCATTCATTTCACCTTACAGTTAAGAAACACTCTTGAAATCGCTTCATGACGACATCATCATGAGCAATTGCGCTTTATAGACATAAAGCATACCCGAATTGTGTCCGCCATCGGTGAATGAACATTGAAAGTGACCTCAAGTCCCGGGCAATGACTGAAAAAAATCACTTAAAATCTTTGACTGGGGCGTCTGTCGGATAACAAAAGAGCTATCCTTTTAAGGCGAAAGACGGCAAGCCCACTATTTAATACTTGCCGCCAGGAGATTCTAAACAGAATCACTCTGATTTATTGGGGCGAATAAATGACCACAACACAAACAAAAAGCGGCGAGACAAAAACTGCCGAAAAAACGGACAAGAAAACAGTGAAACCAAGCGCAAGTTACAGTCTCACAATCAGACTGAAGATTCAAAACCGTCCAGGCATGCTGGGCAAAGTCACTTCACGTATCGGCGAAATCGGCGGCGACATCGGTGCCATCGATATCGCCGGTTTTGAAGATGCTTGCATCATCAGAGACCTGACCGTTTCGGTCAGAGACGAAGAACATCGCACTGAGCTTGTCAACGCTCTCAAGGAGCTCGAAGGCATTCAGGTAGTGCATGTATCGGATCGCACATTCCTTATGCATTTAGGCGGCAAGATCAGAATTCAAAACAAAGTGCCGCTTGCCACACGCGATGACCTTTCCATGGCTTACACGCCGGGTGTTGCACGCGTCTGCATGGCTATCCATGATGAACCGGAAAATGTCTACAAACTGACTATCAAACGCAACAGCGTGGCTGTAGTCACGGACGGCACGGCTGTGCTTGGTCTTGGTGATATCGGACCGGAAGCATCGCTGCCGGTTATGGAAGGCAAAGCCATGCTTTTCAAAGAATTCGGCAAAATCGACGCATTCCCGATTGCTTTGAACACGAAAGATCCCGAAGAAATTATTCAAGCAGTCAAACATATTGCCCCCGTATTTGGTGGCATTAATCTGGAAGACATTTCCGCACCACGCTGCTTTGAAATTGAGCGCAGACTCAAAGAAGAGCTGGATATACCGGTTTTTCACGACGACCAACACGGCACGGCCGTTGTAGTTCTGGCGGCTCTGCTGAATGCTCTTAAAATCGTTAAAAAAGATATCGGCGAGCTAAAAATTGTGGTCACCGGCGTCGGCGCAGCCGGAGTGGCATGCTCCAAGATAATCATGTCGGCCGGCGCCAAAAACATCATTGGTTTTGACCGCAAAGGCGCAATATACAAAGGCAGAACCGAACACATGAATTTCATGAAAGATTGGTTTGCCGAACACACCAACCCGAGCGGCTTTAAGGGCAGCATCCACGAGGCTCTCGAAGGAGCGGATCTTTTCCTGGGGCTTTCCGGTCCCGGCACTGTAGATGCTAAAGACCTGGCAAAAATGGCTCGCGATCCAATCGTTTTTGCTATGGCAAATCCAACTCCGGAAGTAATGCCCGAAGACGCAGCTCCATATGTGCGAATAATGGCTACGGGGCGCTCAGATTATCCAAACCAGATCAACAATGTACTCTGCTTCCCGGGTATTTTCCGGGGCGCACTCGATTGCCATGCTCGAGACATCAACGAAGAGATGAAACTGGCGGCAGCAGAAGCTATTGCCTCGGTAGTCTCAGCCAAGGAGTTGTGTGAGGACTACATCATCCCGGGCTGTTTCAATCCGAAAGTAGCCGAATCGGTTGCTCAGGCGGTAGTTAAAGCCGCCATTAAGACAGGGGTTGCGCGCAAAGAGCCGAAATCGGCATTTGAAGAAATGGTCTGAGACAGACAGACCGATATTCTTTCCACTTGACGCCGGAGAAAGACTCAGGCTAAGCTCGATTGTGTGTCTACTTAGCCGAGCTTAGAGGTCCGCAATGAGCAAGTGGTTGGAAAAGCGCCAGAAGAAGCGCGAGGACGAGCTAAAAGCAACACGGGAACGTGAGAGGCTGGAAAAGCGGGTCCTCGAAGACCAGGAGCGCCGCCGTCGGCAGCAGGAAATTGAGCGCCGTTTTTACGAAGAAAAGGTAGCTAAGCAAATTGAGGAAAAGAAACGATTACAAGAAATAGAAGACCAGCGCCACGCCGAGAATCTGCGTGAACTGGAAGCCATCCAGAAGAAACGCAAACAAAAAGAAAAACAAGAGGAAAGCTAGCGGACGGCTCCTCAAACATTGAAAGAGCGAATCTCAGGGTTGGGATTCGCTTTGTTTTTGGGATTGCTGCTGCGACTCAAGAGTTTTAACAAAGCTAGGGCTCTCATCCGGGTCCACAAGTATCGAACTGTTAGCGGCTTCCGCATTAGCTCCGGCGGCAGCCGCTTTGCTTGAGCGTCTATGGCGATTCAAAACCTCAGCAAAAAAGAGAGAAAGCACAAGAACAGACCCGCAAACACTCAAGTAATACCACTGCTGCCCTACCATCCAGGCCGCCGCAAGTCCAAGCAAACCGGAGAATGCATAAATCAAATAAGCCACTTTTTTCTGCGACAAGCCGGTGCGCAAAAGGCGATGATGAATGTGTTCTGCGTCTGGAGCAAAAATAGACTGCCCTCTTGCCAGGCGGCGCACAATTGCCCAGCTGGTGTCCAGGAGCGGAAAAAACAAAATCAGCATCGGTAAAAGCACTGTCACCACAGTAGCCGTTTTCATCACACCCGTAATCGACACACAACCCAGAATGAAGCCGGCCAGATAAGCACCGGAGTCACCTAGAAAGATACGAGCCGGGTTGAAGTTCCAGCGTAAAAAGCCAAGAAGGGCCCCGGCAAGAACAGCAGCAATCCAGGCTGCATAAGGCTGATGAAGATTGGGAGCCATAGCCACTGACCAGATGGTAATTGCAGATATGAGCGAAACACCGGCAGCGAGTCCATCCATGCCATCTATCAAGTTGACGGCATTGGCAATGCCAACCAACCAGAAAACTGTTACAGGGAAGGCTACCCAGGTGCTGAGCGTAACCCCACCGGGGATGTGAATAAAGCC
>JAIEPM010000655.1 GCA_019748395.1 Candidatus Obscuribacterales bacterium | reverse complement strand
TATGGTCGGGACGAGAGGATTCGAACCTCCGGCCTCACCCACCCCAAAGGTGCGCGCTACCCCTGCGCCACGTCCCGATGACGTAATTGCCTCTGTGAAAGCAATTGCTCCCCATTATATTACAGGCTTGCCTCGCCGGTAATATAAGCGATTTCAAGAAAACTGATTTGTCACAAGAGCAAGCTCAGGAGCTCTGCCGCTTGAAAAACTCAGCGAAAAGCCCCTGACAGTGAAGCGAGCTCAATCGCCTCTATTCGTGGATTAAGAGGCTGCGAACCAGATGCTTGCGATTACGAGAGGGGTTTTGCTTGTTAGGGCAATAAACCCGGCGGCCGGAGGATAGTACATCGATTGAGAGCTCAAAGTCATTCTCGCTTTGAGCTTCCAGAGCGTCGCTATCGCTTACAAAGCTGTCGAGTTGAGCCAGCTCTCTAATGAAAGTAGAAAGCAGGTTCTTTTCGACCGGGGCGGCGGCTTCCTTCATTGATTTGTACATATAAGCCGAACTCCTGATTTGTGAATATCCGAGATCAGCCATTCATCGGCATCCGTCAGATATATGTAGCGGTTCTAATTTCCGCAAGTTCGGGGGAATCATAGCAGACCTTAAGCCGGCCTCAAGCTTGACATCCCCGCTTGGCAGCGGAATTAATGTTGACATGCGCTGAAGCTCCACTTTACTGTTGACTTCATAAGCCACAGCAAATCATAAGCGTTTGTTAACAATACCCGGCTAAAGTTACTTAGCGGGTCATCGCACCCCGCAAGATTCTTTCCATTTCGCCCTGGTTGAGAGCATATAGTCTAGCTGTGTCAGCATCGACCAATCCTTCACGGTAGGCGTTATAGAGAGCACCGTCCATTGTTTGCATACCGTCATAAGAACTGGCTTTGATGAACTCGTAAATCGAGTCGATTTCGCCTTTTAGAATGGCGTCTTGAATCGATGTCGTACAGATCATGATTTCCTGAATACAAATACGACCGCCGCCCATCATCGGCACGAGCTGCTGAGCAATAACGGCTTTGAGACAGTTAGCCAGCTGCAAACGAATCGAATCTTGCACACCTGGATCAAATGCACCAAGGATACGCTGAATGGTTTTGGGCGCAGAAGCAGTGTGCAACGTGGATAAAACAAGGTGACCTGTTTCAGCGGCTCTGAGAGCCATCTGAATAGTCGTGGGGTCACGCATTTCACCCACAAGCAGTACATCGGGGTCGGCACGCAGAGCGGCTTTCAGCGCGTTTGCAAAGCTCTTGGTTGTAAATCCGATTTCACGTTGGGTGATAATCGAAGCTTTTGGTCTGTGCACAAATTCGATCGGGTCTTCCATCGTATAAATGTGCTTGGGGTCGCGGATATTGATGTTGTTGATCATGGATGCCAGTGTTGTCGACTTACCCGCACCGGTTACCCCGGTCACAAGAATCAAGCCCTGGTGCTCATGAGTAAGCTTATCGATAACAGGCGGCAACCCCAGCTCGTCGGTTGTTGGAACATCCAGCGGAATGATACGCATGGCAGCTCCGACCGAGTCGATGTCCAGATATACGTTTACACGAACACGAGCTGCATCGCCGAATAAAAGAGCGCAGTCCAACTCGAAGTTCTCTTCAAACATCTGTTGCTGCCTGGGAGTCAGAAAGCTATATACCATTAAGCGCAAGCTTTCAGGATCCAGAACAGGCAAATCCGGCACGGAGCGAATCTGACCGTCAATACGAAATACAGGCGGCAAATTGGCCTTCAGGTGAATGTCTGAAGCCTTGTATTCAATGGCAAGTTCGAGGATGTCCTCGATCGAAAGCTGAGTAACTGAAGACATAAGCGTGCTCGTCCCCCATCCGCGGCGTGTATGCGCGCGTCAGAAGATCTCAGTCAGCATTATTTCCTTGAGCTTCTGAAGCGCACTTTTGATTGACCTGGAAACACCCATTTCCGATACACCAAGAATTTTTGCTGTTTCTTTTTGAGTCAGGTCGTAAAAATAGACAAACTCAATAATCTTCTTAGTGCGCTCGCCGAGCGAAACCAGAGCCTGACTAATAAGTTCCCGGTCTTCTGAATAACTAAGCTCATCAATATATTTTTTGTCGGCCACCATTTCAGCTAAAGCCCGGTGCTCATCGCGACCTTCGCTATCATCGGTGCTTTCAAGAGACTCGTAATGTCTGCAGTTGTCCCACGATTGCTGCGCTTCCCTCAATTCTTGAGTGCTGCATCCGGCACGAGCAGCCAGTTCTTCAAGGCTGGGAGTATGCTCCATTTCGCGCGTCATCACTTCTTCCAGTTGTTTAACTTTGCTGTTGATTTCAGCAAGTCGACGCGGCACCTGAACCAGAGAGCCGTGGTCACGCAAATAGTGACGAATCTCACCTTTGATATAGACCGCGGCAAAGCCCTTAAAGCTGGCCTTGTGCTCACGCCCATCGTCATAATACTTAACAGCCTTTAACAAACCCATGCAGCCCATCTGCATCAGGTCATCAGCCTGATCGGGCGCAAGACGGGCATAACGGCGTGCAATCTGCCGGACAAGCGGCATGTATTGCTTTACGATCGCCTCAGCCTCTAGACACTTGGAAAAATCCAGTTTCGCGGGAGCTTTAGACATTAACGCCGACCCTGGTAAGCAAATAGTCCACTAAAAAGCATTCTTCCCTTTACAAGCTTCTCTTAAACCGTAGATTCCACATTTCCAGAAAAGCCTGAGAAGTTTATAAATTAAATCAGCTAGAGTAGAATTGGTCTATCGGTCTTGTCATCGTGCTTTCGCGAATTAATCTAGGGTAGCCCCATTGAGAAACCCAATTTTTAAGCCCATCCGCAAATTTATACTGCTCTTGCAGCACCTCTGGGGCGGCATCTCTACTCAGAAACGCCTGCTTTTGCTGGGTCTGATTTCAATTTCGTCGCTTGTAACTTTCACTGCCTGGATTTTAGTCAGTCATGCGCAGTCGATTAAAAGCCGCTCGGTAAATCAATTCGGACTGGCACTTGCCCATGCCCTGGCTCGAGGCGGCGCCGAAGCACTTTCAAATTCCGGAAACCTGGATGGCTTGAAGTTCTACATCCTGACAGAGATGGTCGACACGCCGGCCATCGCTTACATCGCCCTGGTGGACTCAGACCACAAAGTCCTGCTGGACAGCCAACGCTTTATAAAGCCGAAAGGCGGCACAGACAAGATCTATCCGTACTACAGCCATCCAGAAACTCGCATCCCCGGGGTTTATCCAAGTCCTTCCGGATATCGTGAACTTACAAACATTGTGGTTCCGATGCGAAAAAACAACCAGGACCTGGGCGCCTGCTGGGTCGGACTCGATGACTCCTCTTTTTCAATTTTCGGCACGCCCGGCGAAACCAAAGTCTTTTTGTTCTCGATCTTCGGACTGGTCTGGTTTCTGGGAGCCTTATGCCTGGCAGTCAATTATTCGATGATTAACAGACCTCTCAAAGCACTGTCTGCAGGAGCAAGCCAGATCGCGGCAGGCAGATTCGGACATCAAATTGCATCACAAAGCGCAGGACGAGAAATAGATCAGGTGGTCAGCGCGTTCAACTATATGTCCAAGCGCCTGCAACAGTACGACAAGCAAAATCTGGACAGCCTCATGGCCGAGCGCAACAAGTTCATATCAGAACGAAACAAGCTCGAACTTGTGCTCATGTCCATCGCCGACGGTGTAGTGGTTTGCGACCGCGACAACAAAGTGCAAATCATCAACGCTGCAGCCACACAATTATTTGATAAGGACGCAAAAGACCTGATTGGCAAGCCTCTCGTTTTCTGTACGGAAGGCCCTGACCGTCCGCAAATCTGTCAAATAATTCAAGCCTTCACCGATACTGTTTCCCCGGGTCGCCTCGGTCCGGTTATGCAACAACTGAATATTCAAGAACGGGTTATTCGCCTGCACATCGCACCAATTTCATTGAAAGGCGAATTTCTCGGCTCGGTTATGATCATGCACGATATCACCAAACAAGCAGAACTCGAGCGCATGAAAAACGAGTTCATCAGCAACGTATCACATGAATTGCGAACTCCAATCACATCAATCAAGAGTTATGTGGATACAATATGCCAGCACGGCGACAAGCTGGAACCGGACATCTACAAAGAGTTCATGCAAATCATCGACAGCGAAGCCGATCGCTTGATGAATCTGGTTAATGAAGTACTTGAACTCTCCAAGCTGGAAGAAGCCGACAAAGAGCTGGAAATGGAGGCGCAAGATCTACGCCCTGCCGCCGAATACACGATAAGAGCTCTAAACATGATGGCAAAAGACAAAGGCATAGAACTTGTTTTCGCCAGCGACGATCCGATTCCGCTTGTATTGATGAACAGAGAATCGATAGAAAGAGCTATTATCAATTTGATTAACAACGCTATCAAATACACGCCCAACGGCGGTCAAGTCGAAGTCAGCGTTCGAAATATCACTGAAACCAAAGAGCTGAAAGTAGCTGTAAAAGACAACGGCATCGGCATTCCTGAAGAGTGTCTTGAAAACATTTTCGACCGCTTTTTCCGCGTAGAAAAGAAAGTCCATACAATAAAAGGCACAGGTCTGGGATTGACTATTGTCAAAAACATAGTCGAAAAACATGGCGGCAGAGTCGCTGTCGAATCCGACATCGGCATGGGCTCCACCTTCATCATGTATCTGCCTGCCCTGGAAGCCCTGTCTGAAACCAGAGCCATATCAGAAGACACACAGGGCGGCGAACTGGCTGCAAAAAGCAGAAGTGCAATCGAGCTGAATATCTAGGCTCAAATATTTCTTTTGCATAGTCATCAAAGTACAAACAAAATCTGAAGCAGCCGGTTAAGGAATGCTTCAATAAATGGCGAATTAATCTTGCTCCGGTTCGTGCCTTATTCTCAGGGGGAATAAAGTGAAATGACCGAAATAAGCAGTAAATACCAGGCTGGGAATTATCGTGAAGAAGAAAACAAGTCATCAATACATCGCAACTGCGCTCAGTTTGAGCATGCTAATTGCATACAATCTCAACTCGGCGGCACTTGCCGGAGATTTCATAATTGACGACAAACCGGTTGGTTCTGATAATAACTCCACTTCGACTTCCAAACCCGGCACCTGGAGCATCGCACCGTCGGGGTCTGCGACAAGCAGTGCAGCTCCCACAACATCACATCTAAGACCGGTTCCGACATACAACATACTGCCGCCAAGCAGCAACTCAAGTCACAGCGCAGCTTCAAACAGCTCGTCCGCGTCAGCTCCAACGAGCGCCCAGCCGATGAGACTTTACGGACGTATTGAAGAACTCTGCAGCGGCACAGGCGCGAAGATTCCGCTGAAACTGCAGGCAATGACTCCAATTAGGGATACAAGCCGAGACCTCAAACCGGTTCAACTCGCCGGAAAAGTCAAAGAAACAAGAATCACCGGCGGAACGCAGATTGCCCGCATCGACACAAACAGAACTCCGCTTTTTCAAGACGAAGCGACTGTTAACGAAAGCGCTAAAAGCTTCCCCATCGACTGGCGCGGAACATGGTCCGGAAAACTTGTGGTGCACCTTGTAAATTTCGATCAGCGCTACTTTGACTTTGACCCACAGGAAGCACAGAAGCAGCAAGACCTTCTCAAAGTCGGAACCACCGGCAATTGCTCAGTTACTTTCTATCAAGGCTCCGGCAGCAAAGTGGAAATGAAACCAACACAGGTTACTTTTTCCACGACTGTAAACGCCGCAGAGCAAATGAAGCAAATGAGCAATTCGCCAATCGGTCAAATGCTCAATGCCATTGCCGGTGGTGCTGACAATCCAGCTCTTGCCAATTTACAAATCCCTTATATGTTCGCTCTGCCTCTAGGAGATCTGGGTTCCTCAAATCGCGGTGTCACAGGCAACCAGATTGGCAGTGAACTGATGAAAAACAAACTTACTGAGCTTGCCAAAGGAGTCGTGGAAGACCAAATTGTCACACGCGACACAGACCGCACTGCAGATGGACGAAGCAAAACCGGTTATACGGAGAGCGTAATGCGCTTCACTCGCATCAACGGCGACAGACTTTACTTGCAGGCTGCAGCAGTCAGTTATGACGATCAGGGATCCTATCTAAACAAAGTCGTTCTCTACGGCACTCTAGATCGCGGCGAAGGACAGGCTCCGAGCACACCACAGGTAGACCTGAGCGGACTCATGGGCGGACAGGGCGGAGATGGCGGCGCACAAGGTCTGGGCGGTTTAGGCGGGCTGCTGGGCGGTCAGGGCGGGGACGGCGGCGCAGCCGGACTTGGCGGTTTAGGCGGGCTGCTTGGCGGTCAGGGAAGCGGCGCTAATAATCAAGGCGGCGGCGACCTTTTCGGCGGCAGCGGCAACTCCGGCTCAGGCGCTTCGACAATCAAGAACATGACCGACCAGATGAAACAAGTTCAGCAGATGCTTCAAAACATGGATTGAAATCGCTTCGGCTGCTAATTTGACGGGGACCTTGGTCATGGGCTTTAAGTGACCATGGTGACTGTCGCTTTCAAAGTGAATCTGCTGAAATAGTTGCATTAGTATAAATCCGAAGCGGAGGAGCTCAAGGTGAATACCCTGAGTCGTTCGAACACATTCTTGCAAAGACAGATCGGACCGGCTCCCGAGCTGGAACTTGAGTATGCAGAATGCAAACAAAGAGAAGCAGAATCCAAGCAAGTTCATAATGAAACAAGCCACAGAAAATCTCCATATCTGATTTCCGAAACAATCGACCTGCTTTTTATTGCAGGATTAGCACCCTGGATACTTGGGCTACTGGCATTTCTTATAATCGGTGATCCGCAGCTTTCCAACAGCAAAGCCGATCAACTAGGACTGGCCATACCATATACAGTGGCATCACTATTAATCGGAGAAGGACACCAGTTCACGTCAATAATTCGCTACTACAGAAAGAAACGCACAAAGCGCTTTCTGCTGAAGCGTCTACCATTCTGGATAATCTACGCGGGGATGGCGCTGGTCGCCCTGCTCATGCTATTCTCACAAATCCCTGAGCCTCTAAGAACAGAGCTCGGAAAAATGGAGGCGCTGAACTCATTTGCTAAAGTCTCCGGCGGCGGACTGAGCATAGCCGCCATGATTCTCGGCGTAGTCTTCGGACTCGGCTTTCCGACCATATTGATGCAGCACTTCTGCGCTCAAGCAAAATCGATTGGCCTTTTTTACTGTGCCAAACAATCTTTTGAACTCTCAAAATCCGAGAAGCTGGTCCTGAATTTATGCAGCCTCACTCTAACGATAGCCGGAGCATTCACTATCGCCCTGCCTTTCGGCTTCGGACTCGACAGCAACTTCCTTTTAAGAACCCCTCTAGCCGATCCCGGAAACACCTGGATGCTTGCCGCCTTCCATTTTTGGGAATCATTTGCGATTTACCCTGCCCTTGCGATGCTGACTTTGTTCTCAGCGATGATTTTAAGACGAGGCATTAAGACAGGCGAATGGTTACCTTTTGGAGCAGGACTTCTCTGGCTGAATCTGAGCATATGGGTTCTAATGCCGCTGCAGCAAATTCTCTTCGTCTGGTTATTTGTACCGGTTTTCTACCACGCCACTCAGCATTGGGCCATTGCCTGGATAAGCCGCAAGAAAGAACTCGCAGCAGAAGGCAAAACACTCGAAAGCGAAACAGATAAATTGCTTGAATTCAGCAAAATGACAATACCGGTTTTCTGCCTGACCCTTTCTATTCTTTTCATGCCATTGCTGCTTGCAAAAATCGGCATTAACGTCGAAAGCATCTTCGGAAGCAACGGCGGCACTCTCAATGTATTTTGGTCCATGCTGGTTTTTTATATGCACTATTTCAGCGATCGCATCGTCTGGCGCCAGAATTAAAGGAGGCTCACATGAATTCAAAGAAGAAGCTCTCAGAACTCTCATTCCGCAAAATAATCGGCGCCGCTGCCTACGCCTGCTTTTTCACTTTCGCTATTCCGCATATTGCCGGAGCATACAGCCTGCAATTCAATTCGCCGACAGCAGCGCAAAGCACGGCGCTCAATGGCGTAAATACAGCAGGCGAGCTGCCGAGAAATATCTTCGGAGCAATACTTTCCGACACAAGACAAGACAGACAAAAACTGCTCTGGTCGATGTATCCGGCAAGCGTGCGCGGGCGAGTTTTTGGAAGCAGCGGCGGTGATCCAATTTCCAGCGGCGGCTGGTAAAAACCAGATGAATCAGGCTCGGCATTCCGGGTAAAGTAAATTAAGTGATTTACCGGAGCTATATGGCCGAAGCGGAACTCAGCTTGAGCTACAGGGAAGCACATGTCGCAATTCTGCACGGCATACTGCTTTGCTTTGTACCTGTAATCACGTTTTTTGTAATACTCTGCTGCGTAAGCCTCGGTTTTCTGCAGGAAGCCGGCACAAGCAACATTCCGCTTTTCATGCTTTTCTTGTTTCTTCTACTTTCAATTTTCATTATTGGACTAATCATCAGCTCCGACAGAACTGTCTTTCTCACACGAGACGGAATCTCACTACCGTTTGCAGTCAGTCCGGCTCTTGCCTTACGCAGTCAGCACACATGGGAGCAGCTAAAATCGATCCGTCTTCTGAATGCAGGAAAGCGCGGACTGCTCGAACTCCGCTTCGATAACGGTTCCAAAGCCCGCCTCAAACTCGATTTATTGAAAGCCAAAGAAATAGAAAGTCTCATAGTTTCACTGGATGTCTGGGCTGGAGGCAGCGACAAGTTTCCCGCATTGCTGGAGGCAAGAATAAAACTGAACGAAGAGAGCGGCAGGCTTGAACTACCCGGATACACTGAAATCTGGGAAGACGAGCTGGCAAGACGCTTTGGACCGAGCAACTTTATTCCACTTGAGCCCGGTCAAGTAGTCAAAGATCTAAAAATCGAAAGACAACTTGCCTTTGGCGGACTATCTGCAATTTATCTAGCCGGCAACAAAAGCAAAGAGCAATTTGTTTTGAAAGAAGCGGTGCTCCCGGAAGATGCGGATCCGGCAATGAAAGCCGAAGCGGAAAAAATGTTGGATCGAGAAGCAAAAATTCTTTCCTCACTAAATCATCCATCAATCGCTCGGGTCTATGACAATTTTATAGAGGGTGGGCGGCACTATTTGTTGATGGAGCTGCTTAACGGAGATGATCTCAGAAGGCTTATTAAAGAACATGGTCCGCAACCAGAGGAAGATGTGATTCGATGGGGACTGAGTTTGCTTGAAATACTGGACTACCTGCACAGTCAAAATCCACCAGTAATTCATCGTGATCTTTCGCCGGACAATATAATCCTCAGAAAGGATGGAGAGCCCTGCCTCATTGATTTTGGTGCCGCAAATCATTTCATGGGAACGGCAACAGGCACTCTGATCGGTAAGCAGGCATATATTGCGCCTGAGCAACTGCGCGGCAAAGCCGAAACAAGAAGCGACCTTTACGCATTCGCCTGCACCCTGTACTTTCTTCTTTGCGGACAGGAAGCAGAAGCACTGGCCGTGGCTCATCCCAGAGAGCTAAGGCCGGAGCTCTCAAAAGAAATCGACCAGATTATTGCAGACTGCACGGCACAAAACGCCGACGAGCGTCCGGCGAATGCACAGAGCATTGCGGCAAGACTCAAACAATTGCAAGGAGCAATGCGCAATGTATGAAGATATAGATCCCGACGAGGAGCGCGACAAGATAAGACGCAGCATCGTGCAGAGGACCGAAAGACGTCTTTCCATAGAACCCTCAAAAGAAACAGCAAACTCAGAAAGTAATTTACTGAACGACCCGTTTAGAACAGGAGTTCAGGAAGAACAAGTAGCATTGCTTGAATATCAACCCGATGCCGAAAAGAAGAGGCTGATACAGCGCATCTCACACTATTTTGTGCTCTGCCTTCTCTCGTCGGTAGCACTGATGCTGGTCTGTATGGCTTCAAAGGAGCTTACACAACTCCTGTTTTCAGCATTTCGCTTCCTGCTTTTACCACTCAAGCCGTTTATTTTGGCGGCCCCGAATCCACTAATTGCGCCAATATTGGGATTCGTTTCTTTCCTGAGCCAGGTCATAAATATTATTTTGCTACCAACCCTAATTTGGCTCGCCCTTCGAAGCAGCACTCTGCCCGGCTATCTTTGCGTTCACAAACATAGCCTTGTATTTCTCAACAAACTCCACTCCGTTCTCAATTCAAGCGCTTCCAATATCCAGTATTACAATGGACACCCATATGAAGTCTTGAGAACGATCCCGCTCAGCTCAATCAATAGAATAGAAATAGAACGCAGCCATGGCAAAAAATCCGTAGCAGATTATGTCCTTGAGTTTTATGATGATGAAAATTTGATTGAGCGAATTCGCTGGGGAGACATCGTCAATACGGCAGAGCGCAGCCGCTTTCTTGACTGCCTTGATCAGGCTTTCCCAAAAGAGATTGATAGATCTATTTTCGAACCGTTCCGCCTGCAAACAGAACGCCAGAGTTATACGGAACTCTGGCTGAGAGAACTTTCCGGTGCACCAAAACGTGACAAATTAACACCGCTTTCAGAAGGAACGAAACTGGACAACGGCAACTATACAGTCTTAAAGAAAGCAGGAGTGGGCGGACAGGGCACTGTTTATTTAGCCCAATCAAATAAACAAAAGGACAAGGACATTGTCGTTTTGAAAGAATTTGTTCTGCCCATCTATCCGGATTTGCGCGTTCGCAAAAGCGCCGCCGAGCGCTTTCAAAAAGAAGCAGAGATGCTTGGACGGCTTCAGCACCATCAAATTGCAGTCTTTCTCGATATGTTCATTGAAGACCACCGGGCTTACCTGGTGCTCGAGCACGTGAACGGCTGCACTTTAAAGGAACTTGTCGAAAAGCAAGGTCCACTGCCGGAAAAAGAGCTTCTAAGAATCGCAAAACAGATTACAGAAATACTCGTCTATCTTCACGGACAATCGCCGCCGGTCATTCACAGAGACCTTACCCCCGACAACATCATGCTGGCCGAGGATGGGACAGTCAAGCTTATCGATTTTTCAGTAGCGCAAGAACTATCAAGCGGAGTCACCGGCTCTGTGGTCGGCAAGCCGAACTATATTTCGCCGGAGCAATTCCGGGGTAAGGCCACAACCCAGAGCGATATTTATTCACTGGGCGCAACACTTTACTTTTTGCTCTGTGCCAAAGATCCGGCGCCAATCTCGGTTTTGCATCCAAAACGAGACATTGAGGAGCTTAGTGACGAAATTGACGAAATCATTGGGCGTTGTACCCAGCTTGAAAGCACTAAGCGTTACGAAAATGCAGAGCTTGTTCTAAAGGCGCTCAATTCGCTCTCAAAAGATTCCGGATCAATATAGATATACGAAGCGCTCCATCGCCGTCACGAACTGACAACAAAACGTGATTTAAGGCGATCAGATCTGCTTAATCTTCGCTAAGACTCAAGCACAATCAGGATCCTGCAAGATATTCGATCGCTAGAACATTGATATTGAGCCAACTTTACTTTACAACACAGTCGAAACTGCTTCCTGACAGCCAAAGTCCCGCAAGCCCAGTCAAGACCGCTTGCGGAAAGCGGCATCCCAAGAGCGTTTCAAAAGACGCAACTGCTTCTTCGTAGTACTCGCATTAAAGAAACCTAGGGTTGCAAAGAGGTCGAGATCCGGAAACGCTGTGTTATTATTTCGGTTGACAAGGTAAAAGAGACCTTGCCTTGGCTAATTCCGACGTTCAATGTAACATCAGGGTTTGCAGGGGTTTTGGGAAAACGACTTTGATACGAGCCGCATACCCGGGATCTTTCGATCCGATCACACTAGGACATCTGGATATTATCCGCAGAGCAAGCAAGCTCTTTGACGAAGTCATAATGGCGGTGGTAGCGAATCCTGGAAAATCTTCAATGCTGCCTCTCGATACACGCGCTGAGCTTATATCGAAAGTAGTGGAAGACATACCGGGAGTCAAAGTGGATACCTTCCAGGGATTGACTGTAGACTTCGCGAAGAATAACAAGATTTCAGTAATCATCCGAGGATTGAGAGCTATTTCAGACTACGAGGCAGAAGTGGGCATGGCACAAACCAACAAGCAACTGCTTCCTGAACTAGAAACTATTTTTCTCATGACAAAACCGGAGTATTCTTTTATAAGCTCGTCAACCGTAAAGGAAATCGCTAGGTTAGGTGGAGACGTTTCCCAATTCGTACCTCCCGCGGTATATACCTACTTGAAGAATCACTTCACCTTCAGCAGGGGCGCTGAATAATGACAACGACAGTCGCATTGAGTCCGAATACAGCAGCATACAAGCAGACATCGATCTATAAGCATCTCGACTTGCTCGAGCATCTTATTGAAGATGCCTCCGGCGTTTGGAAATTCAAATTGATCAACGCCGATCAATTCCTGGAGGTGCTCGACAAAGCGCGCGCCAGGCTCCCTGAAGAGCTGAGAGAAGCCACAGAAGTTTTACAGCAGCGTGATGACATCATCGCCGAGTCGCAAAGACGCGCCGAGCAAATCATTTCAACAGCTCGCCGTCAGGCTGAAAACATGGTTCAAGAATCCGAACTGCTCAAAGCAGTGCAATCGGAAGTAGACCGCATTCGCAAGCAAGTTGTTCAAGAAGTTGAGCAAATGCGCCGCGAGGCACTTGCTGAAGCCGATAAGCTACGCATTGAAGCTGAAGAAGACGCGGCGCGAGTGCGTGAAGGCGCAGACCATTATGCCGAGCAAGTTCTAACTCGCATCGACAGCGACCTGAACGGACTGGGCAGAACTCTGGCTGATGCACAGCAAATCGTGCGCAACGGTCAAAGGGTGCTCGGGCAAGTGAAGCGTCATGTAGGCGTCTCGCCCAATCTGCTTCATC
>JAIEPM010000582.1 GCA_019748395.1 Candidatus Obscuribacterales bacterium | reverse complement strand
AGCCGGGAGAACTGACCATGCTTTATTATGATAAGCAGAATCCCTCTGCAATCGTACTCAGCAAAGAGATTGACTATGACCCAATTGTTCTTTTGGGATCTTTCGGCTTTTTTCTTTTCAGCTTCGGCGCTTTCATTCTGACTCGAGCCTTGCGAAAAGCCGAGCAATGACAGAGACTCAAATCAGATTTCGTGATGCTTCCAGCTTCCTTTCTGGAACCAGAAAACTGCGATCAGCGCGCCGACGACTGAAGTGAGCGCAATTGCCAGCCATGCCCCGAAAGCACCCATATTCATTGATAGTGTAAAAAGATAAGCTAGCGGAACTCGGACCAGCAATAAGCAAAAGAAAGCGAAAAACATGGGAATTTTCGTGTAACCGGCGCCTTCCATAGCTCCAAATAAAACCAGCCAGATTACTGTTATTGGTTCTGAAATACCGAGGATTTGCAAGTATTCTTTGGAATATTGAGCGACTGCCGGATCTGCAGTCATCATTTTGGCGATTTGCTCGGCTGCAAAAAACATAATCGCTCCGACAACGGCCATGAGAGCGCAGCCGATTGCAGCTGCTTGCCAGCCGACTTTGACTGCACGTTCAAGCTTTTTGGCACCGATATTCTGTCCGATTACTGTAGCCACACCCATGGACATGGCGAAAATCGGCAAACCGGCCAGCACATCTTCGACTCTCAATCCGACAGCCCAGGCCGCCTGATAATCTGTTGGTTTTGCTGTTTGGGAGAAAATCAGAAAAAGTCCGAAATTGCTTGTAACCCAGGCCAGGTCCTGCAAGCAGGCAGGCAGACCGATTGCCATGATCCTTTTCATCCATTTAATTGAAAAGTTGAAAGGTCGGCTTTCTGAAATGTCAACACAATGCGAAAGTTCGGATTTTTTCAGGGCAATGAACATGAGCAGGCAACCGAGGCTGCTCGATAGAAGCCAGGCTACACCGATACCGCTGATGCCCATATTCAGCGGCCAGAGGCAGAGCAGGAAATCCAAAATTACAACGCCGACCGTCACCATTGCCATGATTAGGGTGGGCAGATTCGCATCTCCTTTTGCTCTGAAAATAGAATGGCAGACCCAGAGCATTGTGAGCGGCAATTGAGCCAGGAACTGAATCTTCAGATAACTCGATCCCAGGGCTGCCACTTTCGGGCTTGCTCCCAGCAATTGCAGAAAAATGTCCGTGCAAAAAACGCCGACTAAAGATGAGACAAAGCCGAAAACCACGGCTGAAAAAATAGACTGTCTTGCAGCTTCCATGGCAGCGTCATAGTCTTTTGCTCCCCAGAATCTCGAGACCAGGGCGTTGGCACCAGTGGCGATGGCAATCGCCATGATGATCATGCCGAACCAGACCTGACCGCCGATGCCGACCGCCGCCAGATCATCCGAGCCCAGTCGTCCTGCCACGTAAGCATCTGCAAAAGTGGCGGCCGAAATTGCCAGCGCGTTCAAGATCATCGGCACGGACATACTGGCAATTGCTTTCCAGATAGGACCTTCAAGCAGTAAATCCAGTTCTTCTTTGCTGAATTCGCTCAGTTCGCTGTCGAGGAGCTTATCGCTCTCCAAGTTTGCTGTATCCATTTCTATCCCAGAAATCGGCAGGCTTGCCTTCCCGGCACCAAAGATACAGCTTTCTCAGATTCTTAGTCTGAGAGACAGGTTAGCTAAGCTCTTCCTCATATTTACGGACTAACTGCTGCCTTCCGGCTTGGCTTCTGAGGATTCATCAGCGTTTTGATTGCTCTGAGCGAAAATGTTTACACAGGAAGCCACAAGAATACCAACCACAATTGAGCCGCCCGCATTAATCAGCTTGGCGACGTTTGGTTCTTTTGAATATTCAAATGCAAACATCCCGGCAAGTGCCAGGAAAGGCAGCATAACCAGCCAGTAAACAAAACTCTGGTCTCCGCTCATGATTTCGGCTGCTTCTTCCTCTGCCGGAGCGTTTTCATCTGCTGAATTTTGCTCAGCTGTTTTTGTCTCTTCAGTGTTATCAGCCATAATCCCTCTCCGAGTCCCTTATCCCCGTCTCTAATACAGGACTTCTTTATTTACCTTACTCGCTCCTATCGTAATTGTCGATAGCAGCATCTAAGTATTCGAATCCTTTCTGCTTAAAGAAGTTCTGGGCGATGAGAGCTGTTCTTTCCATTGCGGAGCCGATTTTATTGGACGTGCTCGATTACAATGTTTGAGCCGACATGCGGAAATCCGAATTCGGCACTGGCTGAGCCTCCGCGTTGAAAAAATTCCCAGAAGCGTCGATCTTGGCCTGAACTTCCCGGAGCAAAGGCAAGATCGCCTTCCATAACATTGAAGCTGCCCGTGGCGACAGTGGCTGTTCTCAGCACTGTGCCGATTCTGACTTTGATGCGGTCTCCGGCTTTCAAGTCGGCAATTATATGATCTCCGGCTCTGATTGTAGTTTTTAGATTGCCGAATGAATCTATGTATCCGATCACTTCTTCGGGATAATCTCGAATCACGTCCATCGGGTTAACCAGCTGTTTCTTGAAGCCGTCTTCATTGTTTAGCATGCGCGAGAGAGCTCGTGGAAAAAAATCGCGGGAGCGAAATTGCGAACCTTCTTCTTCCACGTCTACTGTCCACAGTTGCGATATATGCTCGCGAATAAAAGACATTGAGAAGCCGCTGTTGACGACAAGTACACGCACTCCGTTTTTCAAAACCCCGGCCAGCAATCCCTCGCCTGCGTTATTCTCTCTTGCTTCTTTGCGATCTTTTCGGGGCGCGCAATTTGCAAAAATCACTAGATTCTCAGGGCGCAAACTTTTATCAGTAAGTGCCAACTGTCCAAGCACAAAACCTGTGGCGATCGTGTCGAATGAGCCGACGGAAGTTATGTGAAAGCCGGAATTCTCGGGCAGGCGGGCTGTCATCGCCGAGTAAACTTCCGCCCAGGCTAAGTCGCCTGGTGCGTAATCGCAAATCAGGTGGATAAAACATTTCATCTAAGAATGACTCCCTTCGGCTACCTTGGACTGATTGAGCTAGTTCTCCCATTTGAGATTCCACTGGATCATGGATTCATAAACCTCCAGCGGACATTCAGTACTGCTTTCAAATTCCATGGTCGGTGTGCCGCCATTTTTCATGGAATCAGCCCATTGCAGATCTCTTGTGGCAAGTCTTGCCTCATGCAAATTGTTGCCGCCGGCATCTGTGAATACCAGTTTGAAATATTTCCAGTTAGCGGTGAAAAGTCTAATTGCTGTTTTGTCGCCCAGTAAAGCCAGTCTTATATTCATCGAACCATCTTTCCAGTTCGACTTAAGCCAGCATTGTATGTTCAAATCCGGAACCGTTATCATGTCCCACTGCCGGATGCTCCCGGCGGTCTTTAAGCGAATCGGGTCATAGTGCGGCTTTGCGGCTTCGACTGCGGCCTGAGCTGCTTTTTCTTCTGCCAGTCTTTGCTGCTCGGCTTCTGCTGCTTGTTTTTGTTTTTTCGCTTCTAGCATTCGTGACAATTTAGCTCTGGCTTCCAGTCGGTCCTTCTCTACTTGTGCTGATGAAGCCGGCTTTGCATTCTCCGGGTTTGAACTGCAAGAACTGAGACTGAAGCTAAGAGCCGCTATTAAAGCGACTTTGCTTTGAACTGAAAGAAAGTCTGCAAACGATCTTGATGTCAAGAAGTGCTGCTCTCGTTTGGTTTCGGGATTTTTATGGCAAAACATTTTTGTAGGCGCTTAAAGAGATAACACTAAAGAGTTTCTGCCCGGCTTCAAGTCAATCAAAATCACAGCTTCAAGGCGGCATTTAATCTTCAAAGTGGGAATCTTACGTAGCAAATGCAGTCCTCTTGCGTAATTACACATATTCTGAGTGCGGATTAAATCAATATAATAACCGCAAGAAGAAGGGTGGCAATTTCATTTTTAGGTATCCCGCCATGAAGAGTTCAAATTCAATTTCAAGCAAAAGGACCACGCGCAGCTCTCAAGAAACTTCAATCAATGCTCGATTGGAAGATGAGCCGCAAGCAAGACCGTCAAAAGCCGCTTCAGAACCGGAATGCAGCAACGGGATTTGCATGGTGAACTGGAAGCCCTGCCGCGAATAAGAACGCAGTTTCCCCAGTGGGAGGCTTGAGGGATCGAGCCTATTGGTGCAACACCAAGTCTGCGAGCAATGATAGTTTAGTGCACCCTGGCTTTAACGCTTTTGCGATAGTCCCAGGGTGCTGCTGCTTTGGGGTCTTTCCAGAGTCCGCGTTTCTTTTTTCTTGCTTCCAACTCAAGCAAACGTTTTTCTTGATCGCTGGAAAATCGCTCGTACCACCAGGCGTATCCGTTTTGCAAAAGTAGTTTGTTCAGGCTCTGACCGTCGCCAAGCAACACTTCGCCGAGCGTGCGTTTATAACGATCATGACCGGAAGCTATTACTTTTACATTTTTGGAAAATGATTTCGAAGCAGTGAAAGCTTTTGCTTGTTGCCCATATGCCTGTGATTTTTCCGGACAATCGATACCGCTCAGTCTCACTTTTCGAGAAACGCCATCCACGCTGACAGTAATGGTGTCACCATCGCTGACACCAATAACTTTGCCGCTGAAGATCTCCGCTTCCACTGAAGAACCCCAGCTGATCAGGATAATCAGCTGAAAAAACAAAAAATGTTTTGCGTGGTTTTTCATAAGGCTCAGGTCCGATTGCCAATCTAACAGATGGCAACTTTGTTCCCTGATCCCCCACGTATATATCGATCAATGCCACTTACCGTGCTCTTTTGTGCAAAAATGCATATGATTCACGGCTATCGTTTTTGAATAGAATGCGCTTCCTTCCTCAATGGATATTAATATGAGCTTTTTTATTCTCTGATCAAAAAACTCTGATGCTAGACTGAAGCTTTCCGGCCGAGCTCTTTATGCCTAGAAAATTTTTCACTCTGTTTTTGTTCTTGACCCTTTACTTGACTCCGCTTGCGGGCTTTTGCGACGATTTCCCGGGTAAGGGCGACCGATTTGCCTGGAGTAATGCGCTGCCTTATTTCAATCGAGGCAATAAATATCTGGAACACGGCCGATATGAAGAAGCTCAGCAGGACTACGAAGAAGCTATCTATCGATATGAATACGATCCCGACTTTTATATAAACTACGGTGTCACTCTTCGAAAAAGAGAAAATTATATTGGAGCAGAACAGGCTTTTCGCAAGTCTATCGAGCTAAGACCGAACGACTGGCAAGCCTGGAGCAATCTTGCCAATACTCAATTGAAACAAAATAAACTCAAAGAAACCATTGCTTGTTTTGAAAAAGCAATGAAAATGCAGCCTCCTCCGCCCCAGGATGAGCGTATTGCCATTCTGAAAGACATTGCCGACATCAAAAAAATCCTCAGTATGCAAGCTCCGCCGCCCGGCGCCGCAAGAGCTAAAGCTGCTGCTGAAAGCAAGGAAGCAGCCCAGTCAAGCAAGCCTTCAAGTCTTAAAAAACTTGCCGGAAAGTCCGGCGGAGCTTCTAAACCCGTGACTGATGCTGAGCCATCTCAAGCTCATCCAGAACATGGGCACGCCGAGTTGAAAAAATCAGGATGGGATTGGGTCAACTAGTTTGTATTGTGAAAGGGTTTTGAAATGTCCACGCAATTGAAAAGCAGTGATTCTCATGCGGCAAGAATCGCCGCCGAAACGCAGATTTTGCAACGTCAGGTATCAGCCGTACTGGACTTACTTGCAGAAGGCGCCACGGTTCCTTTCATCGCTCGATATCGCAAAGAAGCAAGCGGCTCTCTCGACGAAGTTCAAATCATGACTATTAGAGATCGCGCTCAGCAACTTGAAGAGCTCGATAAACGCCGGGAGGCTATTCTGAAATCGCTTAGTGAGCGAAATCTGCTTTCGCCTGAGTTGCAAGTCAAGGTCGATGCGGCCGTAACTTTGACCGAGCTTGAAGACCTATATTTACCGTTTAAACCTAAACGAAAAACCAGGGCAGGTACTGCCCGTGAGAAAGGCCTGGAAGCACTGGCTCGCGAGATCTTCGAGTATAAGCTTCCTGACCCGCAGTCACGCGCGCGCGATTTCATTTGCGAGGAAAAAGGAGTTAAGTCAGCGCAGGAAGCTATTGAAGGTGCACGCGATATTATTGCTGAATGGATAAGCGAAGACGAAAATATGCGCAAGGAAATGCGCAGTTTCTGGCGTCAAAACGCCCAGCTTTACTCCAAAGTTGTTAAGAATAAGGAGACTGAAGGAGCTAAGTTCAAAGATTATTTTGATTGGACCGAGCCCTGCAAGACTATTCCTTCTCACCGAATTCTGGCTGTATTCCGGGGCGAGGAAGAGGGCTTCTTGCGCGTGTCCATATATCCTGAGGAAAACAAAGCGCTTGATTTAATGGACCGGCGTTTCTTTCGCAATAACAAAAGCGAATGCAGCAAAATTATGGAACTCGCAATCGAAGAATCTTATGACCGCTTATTAGAAGCTTCCATGGAAACTGAGCTCAAAGGCGAATTGAAATTACGTGCCGATCAAGAAGCTATCCGCGTTTTTGTGAGCAATTTAAGAGAGTTGCTGATGGCCGCTCCTCTGGGTGAAAAATCAGTTCTGGCTGTGGACCCGGGCTTCAGAACCGGTTGCAAAATCGTATGCTTGAGCAGGCAGGGTGCCTTGCTTGAACATGACGTGATTTATCCGCATGAGGAATCTGCAAGAGGAAAGGAAAAAAGAGCTGAGGCTGAAAAGAAAATACTTGCACTCTGCAAAAAATTTCAAATTGAAGCTTTCGCCTGCGGCAACGGCACAGCCGGACGTGAAACTGAAGCCTTTTTGAAAGGCATCGATTTCACAAGTCTGGGAGTCGAGAAACTGCCGGTGATTATGGTCAACGAAAGCGGTGCTTCGATTTATTCTGCCTCGGAAGTCGCCCGTGAAGAGTTTCCGGATCAGGACATCACGGTCAGGGGAGCTGTCTCAATCGGCAGGCGACTAATGGACCCGCTGGCTGAATTAGTTAAGCTCGATCCAAAATCAATTGGAGTCGGACAATATCAGCATGATGTAGATCAGAAAGCTTTGCAAAGCAGTCTCGACGACACTGTTATGAGCTGCGTAAACTCTGTTGGTGTTGAATTGAATACAGCCAGCAAAGAATTGCTTTCTTATGTGTCTGGTCTGAACAAGCAAATTGCAGGCAATATAGTTAAACACCGGCAGGAAAACGGTCCTTTTTCTTCGCGCCTTGAGCTTAAAAAGGTAACTCGGCTTGGACCCAAAGCTTTTGAGCAGTGCGCCGGCTTCCTCAGAATTCGAGGCAGCAAAAATCCGCTGGATGCAAGCGCCGTTCATCCGGAGCGCTACGAGCTCTTGCAGGCCATGAGCAAAGATCTCAACTGTAATCTAAGTGAGCTAATGGCAAATGCCGACTTGCGAAAGAAAATCGATATTCGAAAATATGTGAGTGATTCAGTCGGCTTGCCGACTCTTGAGGATATTCTTCTTGAGCTGGAAAAGCCCGGTCGTGACCCGCGCGCAAAACTGGAACAGTTCCAATTTGCAGATGGCGTGAACTCTATCGATGATTTGCGCGAAGGCATGCAAATTCCCGGGATTGTCACAAATGTCACCGCCTTTGGTGCATTTGTCGATATCGGAGTGCATCAAGATGGTCTTGTTCATGTCAGCGAACTGGCCGACAGATTTATCAAAGATCCAAACGAAGTCGTAAAAGTGCAGCAGAAGGTCAAAGTCACGGTTATGCAAGTAGATAAGGCGAGAAAGCGAATTTCATTAAGTATGAAGCGCTAAATAGCAGGCTATTTATCATGCCCAAGCAGACCATAAGATTGCAGAGGTACTTGCCAGCCCGGCAGTCCGCCGACTTTAGTTGCGAGCCCACGCAGGTCGCGCTCCGGTTTCAGTTTCTTCAAAATGTCTGAGAATTGATGCAGCTCTGCTTCAAAGCGAGGTTTTGCTTCAGGAATTGCTTCGCCTTTGTAGTTACCGCTTGTTACCTGGTTGAGTGTGGCGTCGTAAGGCTTATGGATTTCGGAATAGCGAGCCCAGAGCCCGCGGGCGCCGGTGTTTTGAGCGATGCCCATATCGGATGCCAGACTGTCTCCAATCATCATTACCTGGCTGGGTCTGAGATTCTCCTGGCGTATCAAATTGTCCAGTGCTGTCGGATTCGGCTTTTTCAGCTCTCTGGGCACAAGAATGAGCTTCTCTGCTCCCGACCCTGAAAGTTGAGAAGCCATTCGCTCTTTGCCCGCAGCCAGTAATTCCGGAGCAAGTCCCTCCGGGGCGCTGATGTTTTTCAAGGCCAGAATGTTTTTCATTGGTGCTTCAAGACCATGCATCGCCATTCTTGGTAGCACGGCGGAGCCTGGTGAGTTGCTGAAAAGAACGACTTTAATTCCTTGCTTATTTAATTCTGCAATGGTTGAATGAACGCCGTCGTAAACATGAAGATTCTCTTTGGCTGCGTCTTTGATAGCGCTCCAGTAGGGATCGCTGACCTGAGCGCGGAACTGTTCAAATGTCATTGCTCCGGGCTGACCGACTTTCAAGCGCTCCGCCATGGCCAGCTCGACTGTCCAGGGATGGGCGAAAGATTGAAGCTTTCCATATTGCTCTCCGAAAAGGCTTTTCACTTCGGCTTCCGGCAGTCCTGTGTTCTCGGCAACTTTTTTCATGCCTGCTTCAAGTCCGACAGCCATATGCTTATTGGTTGAAACCAGGGTTGCGTCCAGATCCATCACCGCAAGCCTGGCTTTAGGCGGCAAGATTTTGTCGTGCATTTCCCAGAGATTGCTTTTGATATCGCTGAATTTCAGCTTGCCGGAAGCCAGATCATAGGCGCCGAGATTCTTGCCGAAAACACCGTTGGCTGTCATTTTTCCGACTGCGCCGCCTGCTAGAGTCGCAGGCAGTGCGTTGAGCAAAGCGTGTGTTTCAGACGCAATCGAGTTTGAGTAATAGTCCGTGATTTTGTTGAGATCAAGTCCGGGTTTGGCAGCCAGAGCCATTGATTCAGCAGTGGCCAGAGCAACCCCTCGAGTTGATGCCAGCGTCAAAAGCGTGTTTGCCCATTTTCGCGGTGCCGCAAAGCTTATAGTTGCTGCCACGGCAGCTTCGGACCAGTGTTTCTCGATTAAATCGCCTGTTGCGCTGAGCGGGTTCTTAGCAAAGGCGCTGCCGAAATCACTGAGGTCATTGATTGAGTGTTTTATGCCTTTAGTCAGACCGTTACGCAAGCCGGTGCTCAGCACATGGGCTTCCCTTTCGAATAATCCTGAGTCCGAAAAATCAATCTGAGGCGCAGCCAGCAGATCTGATTTGCTAAGTTTGACTGTCGGATTATCCATTTTTTGGCGTTTTTGGGCAGGAGAGTCTGTAAAAAGCAGCATCCCGCCAGCCGATGCGCCAAAGATAGCTTATGGAGCTCTTTATTGAAAGCGTAAAAATCCCACCAGAGTCAGTCTCTGCTTATTTATAGGAATCCCGTAAGCCCAGACCTTCGGCGATTTGTCTGTCCTTCGCCGACAAGTCCCAGCGTCCCAGTTTTTCCTGGACTTTGCTCCTCAAAACATATGCCTGAGCGAATTTCGGGTTCATAGATATGAATTTGCTGTAGTCCTTAACAGCGCTTTCAAACTGTTTCAGCTTGTCGTAAGCTTCGGCTCTGGTGGCATAGGCTGCAGAGCAGGCCGGGTCAAGTTTCAGGGCCTGGTTGCAATCGGCAAGGGCAAGTTCTGCTTTTTCTAGATTGTTGTAAATGTCGGCTCGATTGTTGTAAGCCATGGCGTTTTTGGGCTCGGCTTTCACGACATCGTTCATGTCTTCCAGAGCTTTGTCGTACTTTTTCAGTGAAATATAGGCTGCAGCTCTGTTCCAGTGAGCTGCGTTGATATTGGCTTTCATGGCGATCGCTTTGCTGCTGTCCTCGGCTGCTTCGCTGTACATAGCCAGAGCCAGTTCGGTGCAGCCTCTTGAGTGATAGAGGTCGCCGCGAGAAGGAGCGATTTTAATAGCAGAGTCAAAGTCGGCCAGAGCGTTCTTGTATTGACCCTGCTCATAATATACTTTGGCGCGGCTGGCATAAGCTTCGGCTTTATTGGGCTCAAGCTGAATGGCGCGGCTGAAGTCTTGCAAGCTGGCTTTGTAATTCTTGAGTTTATGCTCGGCACTGGCGCGATTGTAATAGCTGAGTGCTGAGGAGCGATCTATTTTCAAGGCGCTTTCAAAATCATTGAGGGCCAGTTCGTAGTTTTTTAATTCAAAATATGCCGAACCGCGCTTATTCAAAACTTCGACTCGGGAAGGATTGGCTTGAATGGCTGAACTGTAGTCCTCAATTGCGTTCTGGTATTTGCCTTTGATAAGCAGAAGGTCTGCTCTTGCTTCAAGCATCAGGCTGTTTTTCGGTTCCAAGTCCAGGGCTTTGTTGAAGTCTTCCAGCGCTCCGTCCAGATTCTTTATACTGCGCTGAGCGCAAGCTCGATTATAGAAATAGTTGGCTTTCTGGGGTGCAAGTGAAATAGCCTGGCTGAAATCTCTCAAAGCTTGCTCAATTTTGCCCTGTCTGTAATAAATATTGCCCCGGTTGGCATAAGCACTCGCCATTTTTGGGTCGAGGGCCAGGCATTTGTTGTAGTCTTCGATTGCCTTGACATCGTCATGCAGGCGGGCGTACCAGAGAGCCCGATTGTAGTAGGGCTCGGGATCTTCCGGATTCAAAAGGATTTTATGCCGACATTGCTCAAGAGGGTCTTCGCCGTTGCCTGATGCCGCAGCCGGGAGCAGAAAAAAGCCGCCAAGGACGGCCAGTGCCATCAATATAGATTCTGTCCTGGGCATCTTGGCAAGTTCCGTGAGTCACCAACTTCCGGAACTCATAATAACCAAGTAGCTGCATATTTTCAGCCCCGCCTTTTTAATGAGGCGGGGCTGATCTCAGCGAAAATTTGCGGGAAGGGAAACCACCAGCCAACAAGGGTGGGTCGTTTTAGCGGGATAGTGAAATCTGGCTGGCACGAACTGGAGCTTTAAGACTTGCGATTTTTTCTTTGAGGAAGGTGATTGCGACATTGTCTTGCTGTTCTTTGTCGCTTACAAGGATGTCCGGTTGAACACCTTTCTGGTTGATGTCGGTTCCTGCCGGGGTGAGGTATTTGGAAACTGTGATATGAACTGCAGCTCCGCCCGGGAGGTGGTTGATTTCTTGAACCAGACCCTTGCCGTATGTATGTGTGCCGATGATTGTGGCTCTTTGATTATCTTTGAGTGCACCTGCCAGAATTTCGCTGGCGCTGGCACTTTCGTCATCGACAAGAACTGCAATCGGCTGATGAGAAACAGGGTTGCCGGAAGCGGTGTCGACTGATCTGCCGTTGCGTCCGACTGTGCTGACGATAACGCCGCCGTCGAGGAGCATGTCTGCTATTTCAAGTGAGTTGGAGAGCAGTCCGCCCGGATTGTCGCGCAGGTCAACGATAAGTCCGTCTGTTCTGGAGAGTTTTTCGAGAGCTGTTTTGAACTCGCGAGCAGCGTCGTTTGAAATGAATGTGGAAAGCTGGATATAACCGATGTTGTGGTCGAGAACTTTGTAGCTGACGGCATGAATTGTGATTTCAGCGCGTGTGATGTCGAATTTCTTCTCGGAGTCGCCGCGTCTGACAGCAATTTGCACAGCTGTTCCGGCTTTGCCGCGGATTTTTTCAGCAGCTTGCTCGGGTGTGAAACCGACTGCGTTCTGACCGTCGATAGCTACGATTTCATCTTTCTGTTGCATACCGGCGTTTTGTGCCGGGCTGTTGTCGATGGTTTTGGTGACGACCAGATGTCCGTCTTTGTTAACGAGGTTGATGCCGATGCCGACGATTTTGGCATTGATTGCATCGCTTTCGTCTTTGAATGATTGTGGATCGAGGAAGCGTGTATATGGGTCTTTCAAGCTTTCGAGCATGACCTTGATGTCTTTGTGAGCATCAGCCACCGTTCTGATGTCGGCGTCATACTTGTGTTCCCAGGCAGCCCAGTTCTGGTTGTTGAAAGTGGGCTCGTAGTAGGTGTCGCGCACCAATTCCCATGCTTTGTGATACACGTCTCTTGGATGGAGTTTGTAGCCACCTTGAGCCGGTTGGTAGACCGTGCAAAATAGAGACAAAAGGGCCACGAAACATGACCCGGCGCGCTTCATGCTGAGCATAGTTATTAGTTTCCGCAGGAGTAGAGCAGCAGCCGAACTGAATCGCTTACTTGAATTTCGTTAGTCGAACATTTCGCTGTACGAGTGTTATTCCCGGAAAAGCAGAAGTTTTCAACCAGAAAAGATTAAATGATAACTCTTGGCAAGGGTTTTGGAGGATTCTTCTCCTGGCAACTCTGTAGAAAGCACTGTTTATGCGGGATAAAGCTAATGCTAATGAGTTTCGAAAATTTGCATGTCAAGCGAAAGCCTCGCTGTATGCGAGCTGTTCCACTCGGTCGAGAGTCTTCAGAACGACTGCTCAGATCTGTGTTGGGTGGCGCCTGGCAGGGCTATGTATGGCATAGCCTCTACACAGATGAGTGCAGTCAGGCTCGGCTGCCGGCTTTGTCTCGGCTGCCTGCAAAGCCGTATTCAGCCCAGCGGCGGCTGACCTGTTCTTTGATTTCGTCTGACATGATAATTTCGCGGGGCCATTCCCGGGGGTGGCCTTCTGATTGCCATTTCTTGGTTGCATCAATCCCGACTTTTGATCCGTAGCCGAACATTGGCGCAGAGTGGTCGAGAATATCGAGTGGTCCATCGGCGAACATCATATCCCGACGGGGGTCGACATTACCGAAAACATGCAAAGCAACTTC
>JAIEPM010000076.1 GCA_019748395.1 Candidatus Obscuribacterales bacterium | reverse complement strand
ACGGCAAGTAATTCTTGCTGTAGCTGCCGTTGAAGAGATTTGTGACGTCAGTGACGCCTTGTGCGGTCAGTGTGCCCGCCGAGAGGGTGATCGGATTTTGACCGCTGTTGTTGCTGCCCAGTCTCAAGGTATCGGCGGCAGTCAGGTTGACATTCTTGGAAGCAATGAATGTTGAGCCGGAATCAATTTGCAGGTCGCTTGCCGAACTGATATTGATGTTGCCGAGTACATTCAGGTTGCCGCCATATGATGTGGTCACCAGGTTGAAGTCACCGAGTGAAGTAATATTGCCGCTGGTGAAATGACCGACGTTGGCAGTTACTTCTCCGGCGCAACAGATATTGCCGAAGGCAGCTGTAGCATTTTGCTGAACAGGACCGGCCGTGCCGAAGCTGCCGTTGGAAGTGCAGCATTGAATTGTCCCGGAGCCGGGCTGAGCTGTAGCGATGAAGAGATTTCCACCACCGCCGCTGCCGCCGCCTGTGCTTACGTCACCGGTTGAGATTGTGGTGCCGCTGGCGCCGCCGGCGATCAAAGTGATATTGCCGTTGCTGCCTGTGCCTGCGCCGCCCGACCAGATTGAAGGCAAGGCGATTGTGCCGTTTGCACCTAAGCCGTCGGCATAAGCCAGGGCGGTGATATTGCCGCCGTTACCATTGGGCGAGCCTGGTGTGACGAAGGCTGTGCTCAGGAAGCTCAATCCGCCTAGAGCGATATTGCCGCCTCCGGCAGAAGCGCCGTTGATATTGATATTGTTGCCGACTTTGTTGTAGTTGGCACCGGCTGCCAGCAATGTGTCACCACCGGCGGTTTGAATCAAACCTGTGCCTGTGATGTTGCCGCCTGCAACCATGGTCAACACATCTGTAGCCGGTCTGACGCCATTGACTGCGATCGTGCCGTTGAAGTTGATGTTATTTCCTGCTGTAACGGTCAAGCAGTTAGCTGAGTTTACGCTGCCCAGCTGAACAGTACCCTTGTCTGCGGAAACAGAAACTCTACCTTCAAGAGCTGATTTGTTGCTTGAAGCACTGATCAGACCTGAAACCGAGACGCCTTTGGCACCGTCTATGGTGACATTGCCGTTTGCCTGGTTGCTGGTTTCCGTTCTGCTATATAAGGATGTCGCGTATACATGAGCCGAATTCGAATCCGATCCTTCGGTTGCCGTTATCAGTATGTCTCCGCCTGCGCCCGTGGCACTGGCTGTGCTTACATACTGAGTTGCGCTCAAATTGACTAAGCCGCCGGTAGCTGAGTTACCGGCTACGATTGTGAGCTTACCGCCGTTTGTTTGCACAACCGGCATTGCCACTAACTGGTTGTTCAGAGTCCAACTGCTGCCGTTGATGCCTATATTATGTCCGGCCAGGAGCGAAATATCTGCACCACCTGAAATTAGGGACGGTGCGGTGATATGTCCGGAAGCGGCAGAGCTTCCCGAGTTGGCAGTGATTTCAATTTTGTTGCCGCCCATGCCTGTTTGCGGATTGGCTGTGCTGATGAATTTTGCACTGCTCAGGTCCACAGAACCACCGGTGGCACTGTCGCCGGCCAGCATTTTGACCTGACCACCAAGTGTTTGAATGCCGATGGCGCCTGTCGAGTTTATATCGGTAGCCGACGTGATATTGATGTTGTTGGCGGCATTATTATTGTAGAGTTCGATATTACCGTTGAGGGCTACATTACCGGCATCAACTGTCAAGCTGCCTGCGCGGTTTACTTGACCGACAGTTGCTTTGCCTGAAGTTCTGGCTCCGGCGCTGAAGCTGCCTGCTGTTATGGCGGCATTCTGAAGATCAACACCGGCACCGACTTGAATACTTGCAGTCTTGATGGAAACGTTACCGCCGCCGCCTGTGGCTGCACCGGCATTGATTTGTCCGCTTGTGACTGCCGTAGAGTCGCTGGCGCTGCCGATGAAGCTGATGTCGCCGTTCAGGTTATTTCCTGAACCGGAGCTGAAGAGTCCAAGCGAGTTGCCGCTTGCCAGTGGCGTTGTGACATGACCGCCACCGGCTCCGCCGCTGAAAGCCATGAGCTGGATTTGACCGCCGTTGCCGTTTGTAGCTGTTGTGCCGATGAAATCAGCTGCTCCGAAGTTGATATCGCCGCCTGCACCGGCACCGCTGATGGTGATTTTGTTGTTGTTGGCGTCGTTGCTGAAATTAGCTCCCGACACGAGCAGAACGTTTCCGCCGTCAACCTGAATCGAACTGCCGGACATCCCTTGAATCGTTCCGGCTGCCAGAAGTGCCACGCTGCCGGTGCTGCCGCCGGGAGCCGTCATGATCAGGCTCTTGCCCGATGCCAGAATAATGTTGCCTGCTGCAGCAGTGAAAGAGCCGGCGGCATTCACCGTGTTCAGAACTGCAGTGGCTTGCTGCTGAGCTGTTGTCCAGGAAATTGCTCCGTTGAGTGAGCCGTCGGCATTGAAGGTTCCGGCTCCGGTCACAACCGGTTGAGCTGTGACGATGTGGATATTGCCGCCGCTGCCGGAACCGCCTGAAGCGTTTATTGGAGCGCTGACTATCGAGATACCGGTATCGGCACCGGCAATAAGAGATACATTGCCGTTGTTTCCGGTTCCGGAACCACCTGAGAATATGCCGAAAGCACCGGCTCCGGACATCGGCAACAAGATGTTACCGCTAGAGGCGTTGCTTCCTTTATATGCTGCCAGTGTGATGTTTCCGCCATTGCTGTTGGGAGCAAGACCTGCAGAAGTGAGCGCTTGAATTGAATTTGTAGAGAAGTCGATGCTGCCGCCTGTGGCAGAAGCTCCTGAAAGAACTCCGCCGACATAGCTTGAACCTGCCAGGATGACAATATCACCACCGGAGCTTGTGGTGCTGCTGGTGCTGATCGTCAGTCCGCTGTTGATGGTTTTGATGTCGCCTGCAGCAATGATCGAAAGACTGTTGCCCGGGCAAGCAATCGTGCCTGCGATGCTGATATCGCCACCGGCGTTGTAAATCACGGGGTCGCCTGTGACGCTGATATTGTTGAGGACTAGATTACTGGTGTTAGTAGAGATATTTGCTGTTTGACCGTATACACTCAGGAGCCCCTGAAGTGTTCTTGTGCTCATATCGACTGATTTTGAAGCGACAGCCTGTATTGATTGAGCCAGAAAGTCGCCGCTGCCGTTCACCAGAAGATTTGATACCTGGTTGCTGCCCATGAAGATGGTGCCGTTCAGAGCTGCAATTGTGCCTGAGTTCTGGATTGTCGCCAGAGCATTCTGGACTGCTGTTGCAATGTTGACGTTTGAAGTAGCCGATGAAATCAAGCCTGCGTTCATGATGTTTGCAGCTTGCAAATTCACCGAGTTCATCGCAGTGATCGCCGGATTGATGGCATTTTGAATAGCCGGCGTGTTGGTGATTGAGCCGCCCGCAATCATAGCCAGGTTGCCGGCACTGGATATGGTGCCGTTGTTGACGATGTTGTTAGTGGTGAAAAAGTTGATGCTGAAGTTGCTTACCAGAGCTCCGCCACTCCAGCCTGGAATACCACCGTTCGGAATCACCGAAGTCAGCAGGGCTCCCTGTGTGTTGTAGAGATTTGCTGAGGAGAAATTGGCGGTTGTCACCTGCGGGTTACTGGACACCGCATATATTGTCCCGTGGTTCGTCAGATTGCCTGTGAGGTTCAAAGTGTTCGACTGACCGAAGTCGATAATCAAAGTCGAACCTGCATTCACTGTCAGGTCTGTACCGGAAGCATTCGTCGACGTCGTTGTTGTCGGCGGGTCGACGGCTAATGCTGCTGGAAGAAAGTTAGTTGGCAGAGCCATGATCGACAAGGACGCCAAACAAGCCATCGTAATTGCTTTTCTGTAGATGACCTTGTTTGAGGTTCTTGAACGCTTCCCGTATAAGCCATTTGCTTTTAACACAGTTCTACCTCGGTGCTGATAAACATTGCGGGGGTCTGGTCCGACCGGCAGTAGCAGAAATTCTAGCTTCCCGTCTACTCGAGTCCTAGTTAGCTAGAGATTACTCAAGAGGCTCTTGACTGCCTATGTGAAGACTACGTAGTCTGGCCGAATGGGGGGATTCCCCCATGCCTACTGGTCTCTTCGAGGCTGCAACGCTAGAAAAATCGGGGGAAACTTTTTTATTACACGTTCCTTATATATGACGGAGTGTTTCAGACTCCGGACAACATCAGTTCGCATTGGAAAGTAATGGCTCCAAATCATGTCCGATACATATCCATCGGCTTCCAGCCTGCGCGCAGACTAAAGGCTGCGAATTCCTTGAGGAACGAAGCCGATTACTAGCCGATTGTTTCGATTGCGCCGATCGAAAATCTCCCGCGCAGAAGCCAGCCTGACCGGACCTGACCGTAGGGGCTACGCATGGCATAGCCCCTACCGGATAAAGTACAGGTGATTTACCGGATAAGAATCTCAGATCTGTCGGAGCGTCTTCTGGGCGGGCTTCAAAAAGCATTTCTTGCATGAATCTGCACTGCGATTGGGATAAGCGTGAACGGGTCTCTGTGTCTGGATACCTGTAGAAGCAGGCTTGAATGGCGTAGTTTCTTCTCAGGGTTGATTCTTGATGATTTTGGAGGGTTGGAAGATGGGCACCGAGGCTTTTGCTTCTAAAGAAATTAGTCACAAAGACATGCTTGTTTCTGAAAGCTTGGACAAGCACGAGTCGCAGCACGAACTGCTATTAAATGATTCAATTCGTTCGGCGCTTCCTTCATTACCTAAAGATGATGCGCGGCAAAATCCGGAGTACAAGAATGGTCTTGCCAGTGAAAAGTTGATGGACATTGAAAAATGGCTTGCCGAGGAGAAGCGTTGCGGCGCTGTTGATCAGGACAAGTTCATGGAAAAACTGAGCAAGTTCGCAGAAGAAACTGATAAAACCTGGAAAAGCATGTCCGAGAAAGTTGATGATCAGTTTTTGAAAATGTCGGAAGACCAGTTCATGACTTATCCACGATTTACCGATATGCTCTTTCAATTGGATGAAGAGCATCAAAACAAAATTCGCGAGGTCCTTCCCGGATCTCTTACTCCGGGCGAGTAAATTACCGGCTTAACGAACTTTCGTGGTGCTTTCCCAGTAAGCAATTTTCTGGTGGTATTCTTGCAAGCTCTGAACTCCAAGATGTCCCTGTTGCAATGCTGCAATTGCGGCTGCTGTCGCTTTAGCTCCAGATAAAGTGGTAACTACTGGAACGTTGTAGTTGATTGCAGCCCGGCGGATAAGCTGGTCATCTCTGTGAGCTGATCGGCCCGACGGGATATTTATTACCAGGTTGATTTCAGTGTTCTTGATTCTATCTACCAGGTTAGGTCTTCCTTCTGAAACTTTGTTGACCACAGTGGCCGGAATGCCGCCGGCCAGAACTATGGAAGCTGTGCCTCTGGTGGCAACGATCTCAAAACCAAGCTGATAGAGACTCTGGGCCACTGGTACCACTTCGCGTTTGTAAGCATCAGAAACGCTGAGAAATACGCGACCTTTCACCGGCAGATCATGTCCGGCTGCAATTTGAGCTTTAGCAAAAGCCAGTCCGAACTGGGAAGCAATACCCATTACTTCGCCTGTTGAGCGCATTTCCGGTCCCAGTGAAATTTCCGAGCCCGGAAATTTCTTGAATGGAATTACAACTGATTTTACCGAAATATGCGGCGGCAAGAGTCTGTCGCCGATTTTTAGCTCGGCCAGAGTTTGACCAAGCATTACCTTCGCTGCTACCTGTGCCCAGGGTACACCTGTTGCTTTTGAAACAAAAGGAACGGTGCGGCTGGCACGCGGATTTACTTCAAGTACATAAAGCAGGTTGTCTTTGACTGCAAACTGAATGTTCATCAAACCTATTACTTTCAGTTCTTCAGCCAGAGCTCGTGTGCCGTTTCTTATCTCTTCGATGATTGAAAGTGGAATACTTTGAGCAGGCAGTACACAAGTTGAGTCGCCCGAGTGAATGCCTGCTTGCTCGATATGCTCCATGATGCCTGCAATCACAGTCTGTCCTTGACTGTCCGTGATAGCATCCACGTCAATCTCAACTGCGTTTTCCAGAAACTCATCGAT
Organism: Candidatus Obscuribacterales bacterium; assembly: GCA_019748395.1. Classification (GTDB taxonomy): domain Bacteria; phylum Cyanobacteriota; class Vampirovibrionia; order Obscuribacterales; family Obscuribacteraceae; genus JAIEPM01. Next base: position 6,698 of record JAIEPM010000076.1, on the reverse strand, counting down.
TAAAACAGGGTGATTTGGTTGAACTGAAAGCCCGGTGGATAGCCATTGCTCCAGTTCTTCCTGATTGAAAATAATGCGCATGGCTCTGCCGCCAAGCACATAACTTGGACGAACCAGAACCGGATAGCCGATTGAATCGGCCACGGCGATTGCTTCATCGGCTCTGGTGGCGGTGCCGCCTTTCGGTTGTCTGAGATTCAATTTCTTGAGCAGCTCGCCGAAGCGGGCTCTGTCTTCAGCAAGGTCGATTGAATCAGGTGAAGTTCCAAGTATTTTTATACCGCGTTTTTCAAGACCCTGAGCCAGCTTTAGTGGTGTTTGCCCGCCCAGCTGAACGATTACACCGTCCGGTTTTTCGACTTCGGCGATATTACAAACGTCTTCCAGAGTCAAAGGCTCAAAATAAAGCCGGTCTGAAACGTCGTAGTCGGTCGAAACAGTTTCCGGATTTGAATTGACCATGATTGCTTCATAGCCCAGCTCGCGAATTGCGATTGTTGTTTGCACGCAGCAATAGTCAAACTCGATTCCCTGGCCGATCCGGTTTGGTCCGCCGCCCAGAATCATGACTTTCTTGCGTCCGTCTCCGGCAGGCACTTCCGATTCCAGCTCATAGCTGGAATACATATAAGGAGTGTGCGCCTGGAATTCTGCAGAGCAGGTGTCTACTGTTTTGTACGCGGGGAAGATTTGATGCTTGCGACGCAGTTCGTAAATATCGTCTTCTTTGACTTCTATTTTGCTGTTATTTGAAATAAGTTTGGCAAGCTGGTTGTCGCTAAAACCCATTCTTTTTAGTTTGAAAAGATAAGCGCGATCGAGTTCATCCAGATTATGCACTGCCGAGCCGAGCGCTTTGCTCTCTTGCCATATTTCCAGCAGATTATCGAGAAACCAGGGATCTATATAAGAGAGTTCGTGAATTTCATCAATTAATACTCCGGCATCAAGAGCTCCGAAAATGTCGGTGATCCGGTGATTGCTGGGAACTGCCAGGCGGCGGCGCCATTCCGAATGGTCGGCTTTTTTACGTGATTGAACCGAGCCGAAACCTGAAAGACCAAGCTCAAGTCCTCGCAGAGCTTTCTGTACTGATTCCTGAAAGGAACGGCCAATTGCCATTACTTCACCCACAGATTTCATTTGAGTTGTGAGTGTGTTGTCCGAACCTCTGAATTTTTCGAAGTTGAAACGTGGGATTTTAGTGACTACATAGTCGATAACCGGCTCGAATGACGCCGGTGTTGTTTTGGTAATATCGTTGGGCAACTCGTCGAGTGTGTAACCGACTGCCAGTTTGGCTGCAATTTTGGCTATTGGATAGCCTGTAGCTTTACTGGCAAGGGCGGATGAGCGCGATACACGCGGGTTCATTTCAATGACTGAAATTTGACCGTTTTCAGGGCTGATTGCAAATTGAATATTGGAACCGCCCGTATCGACTCCGATTGCACGAATGACTTTAATTGCCGCATCTCTGAGAGCTTGATACTCACGATCTGTGAGAGTTTGAAGAGGCGCCACTGTTATTGAATCGCCGGTATGGATACCCATCGGATCGAAATTTTCAATTGAACAGATGATGACGACGTTGTCCCGGCGGTCTCGAACAACTTCCAGTTCTATTTCTTTCCAGCCCAGAACGCTCTGCTCCAGCAAGATTTCATGCACAGGGCTGGCGTTTAAGCCTTCCAGAGCAATCGGTTCAAGCTCTTCCTGGTTGTAGGCGATACCGCCACCGGTGCCGCCCAGAGTGAATGCCGGTCTGATAATGATGGGGAAGCCGATTTCCATGGCAACTTCCCTGACTTCGCTCAGATGCCTGACAATGCCTGATTTCGGCACTTGCAGCCCGATTTCAATCATTTTTTGCTTGAAAAGGTCACGGTCTTCTGCCAGTTTAATAGCTTCCAGTCTGGCTCCAATCAATTCAACACCATACTCGGCCAGAATTCCTTTTTCAGCGAGTTCAACTGCAACATTGAGCGCTGTTTGTCCGCCCATGGTCGGCAACAGCGCATCGGGACGCTCTTTAATAATCACTTCCCGGGCAAACTCAGCCGTCACTGGTTCAAGATAGGTTTTGTCCGCGACCTGCGGGTCGGTCATGATCGTGGCGGGGTTTGAATTGATGAGGATAACCTCGTAACCCTCATCTTTCAGTGCCTTGCAGGATTGGGTTCCTGAGTAGTCAAATTCGCAAGCCTGACCAATTGTGATTGGACCTGCGCCGAGAACCAGGATCTTCTTGATATCTGTGCGTTTAGGCATTTCTGAAACCCTTGGCGTGAAATTAATAAGCTGGATAAACCTACCTAGTTTACACGTAATTCAGTCCTCCTCCGGCTGTGGATGAACCTTTACGAAGTCAGAAGCCTGAAAACTTGCCATACCCGAAGAAGCAAGATTCCGCAAGCTTTTTAATCTTTGATGTTTAGAACCTACACGCAGGTTGGTAAGAGACATCTAGGAGTCAGTTAAATCCTGATACTCCCGCCTTCATAAGCTCTGAAAAGGGGGTCAAGCTTATGCTCCGATTCGGCTTTCGCCGTGCAGCAGATATTTTGGTGCGTTGTGCTCTTGCTTTTTCAATCCTCAGCCCAGTTGCTCCGGCGCTAGCCGCTGAGCAGGATGCTGAATGTAAGTATCATATTGACTTAGAGTATCAGTTGAACATGCCCATTTATCACTGGGCACCGGCTGGCGCTCCCAAGGGTGTTATTCTCGCCCTTCATGGACTGGTTATGCATGGATATTCTTTTGATGAGTTAGGCAAGAATCTTGCCGACCAGGGCTTTCTTGTTTATGCAGCCGATATGCGCGGTTATGGAAGGCTTACAAAAGAGTACCCTCATGAATTTTGCTCAGCTAAAGATTGCAAACAAAAGGTCAACTATCGCAAATCCAGTGAGGATTTGATTTCGCTTGCCGACAGGCTGAAAAGCGATCACAAGGGACTTCCCTTGTATATGGTCGGTGAGAGTATGGGTGCCGATATGGCGATTCGCATTGCCAGTGCTCGTCCTGAGCTTGCTGATGGACTGGTTCTCTCAGCACCGGCAATCAGAGCCCATTCATTCATTGATTCAAACACAGTCAAAAAACTACCTGTGATGATGGCTAATTTCAAGCAACAGCTCGACATTATGCCTTATGTCAAAAAATATGCCAGCGAAGATCCGAAGATTGTGCGCGAACTCACAAACGATCCTCTTCTTCGCAGACATATGAGTCCTGAAGAGCTTTACAGAAGCCGTCTCTGTATCAATAAGACACTTTCTTATGTGCCGAATATCAGTGCCGATAAGCCGGTTCTTGTTTTGCAAGCGAAAGATGACAAATGTGTGCGTGCAGATGCGATTGTTCTTTTGATGTCGAGATTGAAATCTCAAGATCAGCAAGTTCGCTGGTTTGAAGACCGTGGTCATATTCTGATTGAAACGGCCCACATTCGTCCCGATACGATGGAAACAATCGTAAGCTGGTTGAATCAACATCAGGGCTCTCGCGCTTCTCTGCAAGCTAGGGCTGCTGATGAGCTGATAACTGAAGATCTTGTGAAAAGTACTGCTGATTAAGCGGACAAAGCACCGAAATTCAAGAATAAAGGAGAGAGCTTTAGGGCTCTCTCCTTTTCTTAATTAGCTTTTCAAGCTCCAATTTTCTTGGGGTCGGGAACTATATAACGCAGGTCTTGGGTCGGCGCGCTGGGCGCAGAATTCTCAATCGGTTTTCCCGGTCCGCCTTTGTCGCCGCCACCCCCTCTGCCTTGATTCAGTTTTGGTTCGTAGCTTCGAGGCAGCTCTTTCAGTAGGTTCTCAATTCGTTTATTGATCTCTTCGGCGACTCTTAGTAGCTCGGCCGTTCTCTCGGAAATGCGTTGACCGGTTAGTCCGCCCTCTCCCGTGCAACCGCCTTTTTGCTCTTTTTCAAGTGCTTCTTTTATTCTTTCAAAATGTTCGTTCCTTTCTTTTTGATCGACTGTATCTCGCTTGCTATCAAACATATTGCTCGTGCGAGGATCGGATTTTTCTTTTGGAAAAATATTCTGGAAATTAAATTCCTTGTCCAGAACAGCCTGGATGTCTGCTGGAATTGCTTGATAGAAAATGTCGTTGAGTAAGTTGTCCGTCTTGGGTGAGTTTGATAGCTTTAAATCAAATGGAGCTGAATAATCGGTGAAGTCGGGATTCTCGATTTCTTCATGGCAGCCATTCTCGAAATCGTCAATATCTAAGCCGTAGTCTTCCTTTTTGTCCATTTCGTTAGCCATCTTCCTGTCTCCTTGCCTCTGCTCTTAAAAGGAATACTAGGAATCGAGAATGACATTTAATTGACAGCACTCACTTTAGTTGAAGCCGCTCTGCAAGGCTTGATGAAAATCTGTTTTTGGGGTCCACGCCGCGCTTTATCGCCAACCATTCAGGCAAAGCTGGATACATTTTTCTGAAATTTTCCGCAGAAAGACAGGCGTCCTTTGCCAGGTAAATTCGACCGCCGTGTTTCAGAACAATTTCGTCCAGTTCTTTTGTAAATTCAAAAAGTCCATCTTTCACCGGCATGTCCAGAGTCAGGGTGTAACCCGGGATAGGAAAAGACAAAAGTCCCTGCGCCTTGCCGAATTTTTTAAGCACCGCCAGGAAAGAACTCCGGCCTCGTTTGCTTGAAAGCGTGAGGATTTCTTCAAGACCAGCTTTGCTGTTTTCTTGCGGTAACGCACATTGATACTGGATGAAACCAGCTTTTCCATATAATCGATTCCAGTCTGCCAGGAAATCGAGCGGATAGAAATATGGATTGAAATGCGAGACTTTCTCCTGACCGGACGCTTCTTGAACTGTGTAATAGAGCTGGTTGAAGCTTCCTATCGAGTAGCGGTTTAAGATCCAGGAAGGCATATCAAACGGAATTGTAATTCCCTGACGGGCTTCAAGAGTCGGGGTCTCTCCGGCATCCAGGCTTTTGTCGGCATGCTTTCCCAATATAAGGATACTTCTCCCTAAAGACGATCCAGCGGCAAGGCAGTCAATCCAAGAAACGCTGTATGGATAGTCCTTTTCATTTGCCTCGATTTGTTCATAAGTTTCTGCCAGATTTTTGCAGCGAATCTTTTTTACCAGCACATAGGGCGAAGCGACTTTTAAGAGCGAAAGCTCGAGCTCGCTTATTAAGCCGGTCAGCCCCATGCCGCCGGCTGTGGCATGAAAGAGTTCGCTGTTTTCGTTGCGAGAACAGTTGAGCTTTTCTCCATCGGCACAAATGATTTTGAAAGAGTTTACGAAATTGACGAAGGAGCCGTCTTTATGATGATTCTTGCCATGGATATCTGAAGCTAGAGCACCGCCCATGGTGACATATTTGGTTCCGGGGGTGACCGGCGGAAACCAGCCCCGAGGCAGAAAAGTATTGATCAACTCCTCGAAATTCAAGCCCGGCTGGCAGCGCAGAATTCCTTTTTCCTCATCAAAGTCCAGAATTTGATTCAGCCGTCTTGTCAAAATTACTGTCGAGGAGTTGCTGATTGCCGCATCGCCGTAGCTTCGTCCCATGCCGCGAGGTAGCAAGCCGTCTGTCTGAGCAAAGCAATTCGGCAATGCTGAAATAGATTCCGGATTGACAATGTGCCCCTGACAAGATGGATACCTGCCCCAACCGGAAAGCCTGGTCTCGGCAGTGCCTGGTGATTGAATTGCTTTGAGAGATTCCACTATTTTGAGGCGGAGCCTTTCTTTTAAATTCTGATTTGCTGCTACTCTAGCATGAGGAAGACTTTTTAGTATTTGAATGTATTAGTCCAATACTTGCACGGGAGCGATAGTTGCTGTTTGAGTTCGAGTAACGGGCGCCGCATGGAAGCACCTCTACAGGTGATTGGGGACTCTACTCGGGGGCTGGTTTACTACTTCTTCAGGAGGCTATCGAGCTTTTGCAGGCTGGAGCCCGGAGTGAAGCCTGTCGGTCTCTGGTAATATCCTGGTACTTCGGGAGAAGATACTCTTGAAGGCAGCGTGTTGATGCCGAGTTTTTCCTTGGTTCTTGCCAGGAAATTGTGGAGATCCTCTACCGGTACAATGTAAGCGTTGCTTTTATCGCTCAGATTTACCATGCCGATTTGTTCGCCGGTTTTCTGATCGAAAGCCGGTCCACCGGAATTGCCGCTTTGCACAGAGCCGAATGTGTGAATGACTTTGCGTTCTTTATCTTCACCGGGCAGAAGTCCGCCGTTGATTTTCAGGGCTGAGAGAGGCAACTGGCGATCGGCTGTCAGCAAGGAAACGTGCATGGCATCTTGATTGCGCGGAAATCCAAGGGCTACTAGTTTCTCGTTTTGCTTGGCACCGTTACTGTTGTCGGCAAGTTTTACCGTGGGGAAAACAGACCAGGGATTATTTGCTTTGATTTTGATCAGAGCCTGATCTTTAGCCGCGTCGACGTCTACTATTTGAGCTTCGTAGATTTTGCCGTCAGCTGTTTTAACTCTAAGTGCACCGGCATTTTTCACCACGTGATAGCCTGTTGCAATGATTCCGCTCTGGTCGATAATTGAGCCGCTGCCGGCCGAAGTGCTGAAGCTGGCGTCTGACTTCGGGTCCATCGTGTTGATGCGCACGATTGCCGGCCGGTTTTTCATGTAAATCTGGGCTACGCTTGAATCGCTGCTGTAACTGTCGTAAGCGTTGAGCTTACCGTTGTCGTCA
>JAIEPM010000526.1 GCA_019748395.1 Candidatus Obscuribacterales bacterium | reverse complement strand
AACGTGGACTGATCAAAGCTGTTTTCGCCACTGAAACTCTGGCTGCCGGTATCAACATGCCGGCGCGCACCACTGTTATTTCGGCTATTTCGAAAAGATCCGATGATGGACATCGGCTTTTGACCGCTTCGGAGTTTTTGCAAATGTCCGGACGTGCAGGGCGACGCGGCATGGATGAAATCGGGCATGTTGTGGTTTTGCGTCATCCTTTTGAACATATAGATGAAGTCGCCCGTCTTGCCACAGCTAAAGCCGATCCCCTGAGCAGCAGATTCACTCCCTCTTACGGTATGGTCTTGAATCTATTGCAAAGACACACAGCTCCCGAAGCGCGTGATCTTGTGGAGCGAAGTTTTGGACAGTTTGTAATCAGCCATGAGCTTGAAGGCATTTTCGAACAGAAGATGGCTGTGGAGGACGAGCTGGGAAGACTTTCCAAGCCGCTCTGTCCGGGCGAACTGGGCGACCTGCAGGTTTATCGCCGGAAAATGGACGTGCATCTTGCAAAACTGAGGCAGGTAAAGTCGATGAAGCGCGGCTTTAGCAGCGGCAAAAGACCGGAGGAAGAACGAGAGCTTTTTGCAGCTGTTGCAAAACTGGAAGCAGATATGGCCGTTATTCTTGAGGATGCGAAAAAATCTCCCTGCCATGGCTGTCCGGTTCAGAAGCCTTGCTCCAAGCAGGGTGATCGATTGCGAACACTGAATAACAGGTTGAAAGAATCGACAAGAGTAATTAATCGGGAAAGCGGTAAATACTGGCGCACTTTCGATAGTCTTGCCAATATTCTGAGAATGCAGGGTTATATTAATGCCGATACGGTCACTGATCTTGGAAAAATGGCCGGTGCGATACGTGCCACTAACGAATTGTTCATTGCAGAGGTGGTCTTGAGTGGTGTATTAAAACATCTCAGACCGCCTGAGTTCGCTGCGGTTTTGACTGCTCTTGTTACTGAAGAATCGCGCCCTGAAGACGTTTCTTCGGCAAAAATCGACCCGCAAGTGGAAATTGTTCTGGATAAAGTGCAGAAAATTGCGCGCAAAGTATACGTAATGCAGCGCGATTTTGAAATAGATATTCCAGTTGAGTTCAGTCCCTTGTTTTGCGGCTTGTCGATGATGTGGGCTTCCGGCGCCAGCTGGGAAGAAATTCGGCATGCGACTTTCCATGATGAGGGTCTTGTTGTTCGAATTTTGAGACGAACTGTTGATCTTTGCCGACAGATTACAATTGCTCCCAACAGCCCTCCTGAAATTGCGGATCTCGCCGCTGCTACGGAAAAACTGCTGGCGCGGGATGAAGTCCGCGAAGACTATTAGGGAGAGAGATTGGGATATATCAACGAGATTCGCGCATTGATCGGTTCTCGCCCACTCATTGTTGTGGGCGCTTGTATTTTTGTGCAGGACCGGGAAAAACGTTTGTTGCTTGTTCGGCGTAGCGATAATGGGTTATGGGGATTGCCGGCCGGTACTATGGAATTAGGCGAAACTATTGAAGAATGCGCGCGGCGCGAACTTCTAGAAGAAACCGGTTTGAAGGCGCTAAGGCTCGAGTTCTTTCACGTATTTTCTGGAATGGACCACTTTCATACTTATCCCAATGGTGACCAGGCTTATATTGTGAGTACAGCATTTCGTGCCACCGAATATGAAGGCATGGCTTGCGTGAATGATCACGAAAGTCATGAAGTCGCGTTTTTTCAACTGACTGAATTACCCGCTGAGTTAAACCCGCCGACCCGTCCTGTTCTAAAGCGTTTTATCGAGCATTTCGGATCTTTGTGAAATGCTCGATAAAGCAATTTTCTATGGTCGGATTGCGGCGCCGGAAACGCTGAGCTGGCTCGATTGGGGGATGTCGATTATGGGGCGAAATTATATATCGGATCCCCGGCTTTCAGATCTAATATGAAACCTTGAAAGTTCATACTTCAGGCTAATGCAATTCTTGGAAATAGCATTTAAGATCTTCTTAGAAGAACAGAAAAGCGCAAGTCGTGTTTTTGCCCGACTCTGTTTTCGGGCGTGGTTCTCTGAGGAGTTGCTCATGGTTGAAGGAATTTTGCTTGTAAATCTTGACCCGCCCTATGTCAGCTTTGTTGAGAAAGCCGCGGGTCTTAGCGATGGAAAGCGAATGCGGGGCGCTCTGCGAAACTGCACTGTTTCTGAAATGAGACAGATGCTGCTTGATCTCGGTGCAATTACGCCGCAGCAGCACTGGCCTCTTAAAGATTGCACAATTAGTCTTCCGGTTTCATATTCTTCGGCAACCTTGCATAAGCTCGGGCTTGAATAAAAAGCTGAGAATCCAAATTCGGCGCTTTCTTAAAGATCGGCCTCTCTGGCTGCTTGCTCTAAATGACTTTTGCCCTGGAATTTCATTTGCAAGCGAGCTAAATAAATATAGAATACCGGCGTTATATAAAGTGTAACCAACTGAGAAACAAGCAAGCCGCCCACAACACTCAATCCAAGTGGTTGGCGTGACTCCGCTCCAGCTCCCAAGCCCAGGGCAATTGGAATACCGCCCATCAAGGCTGCCATTGTCGTCATCATGATTGGTCTAAAACGAGCAATACATGCTTCAAAGATTGCAGCTTCCGGCGATTTGCCCTCATGTCGCTCTGCTGCTACGGCAAAGTCAATCATCATAATCGCATTTTTCTTTACTATACCAATCAACATTATCAAGCCGAGAAAACCGTAAATATCCAAATCCTTATGAAAAACGAGCAAGACTATTAAGGCTCCCAGCCCTGCGGGCGGCAGTCCCGAAAGAATGGTGACCGGGTGGATAAAGCTCTCGTAAAGGATGCCCAGGACAATGTAAATTACAACGATAGCCAGCACAAGTAAGAGCCAGAGATTGTCGAAAGAGTCTTCAAATGCGGCGGCTGTTCCCTGGAAACTGCAGCTAACTGCCGCAGGCACGATTTTCTTCGACAGGTCTTTTATGGCGTTAACAGCGTCGCCTAAGGATAGTTCCGGTCTCAAGTTGAATGAAATGGTGACCGCCGGAAACTGCCCATAGTGGTTCACCATGAGTGGACCAGTCCCGATGCTGATTTTTGCAAATGAGTCGAGCGGTACAAGTCTGCCTTCTGCGTTTCTCACATAAAGAGTGTGAATTACAGAAGGATCTTTGTAATACTTCGGCTCTACTTCGATGATTACCCAGTATTGATTTGTGGAAGTGTACATCGTCGAAATTTGTCTTGCTGCATAAGCGCTGTCCAGTGCATCTTCGACTTGCATCATTGTGATGCCCAGTTGCGAGCAGCGATCACGGTCTACTTCGATATGAACTTCCGGATTATCCATTTGCAAATCGCTGGTTACGTCACTCAGTCCCGGCAGTTTTGCTATTTCAGGAGTGAGCTTGCGTGCAGTCTGGTAAAGAACCTTGCTGTCCGGGCTTGAGAGTGTGTACTGGTAAAGGCTTTTGGTAACCTGTCCACCGATGGTTATGGATGGTGGGTTTTGCGGATAGCAGTTAATTCCTTCAACTTCGGCAAGTTTCGGCGAAAGCTCTTTTATCAGCTCATCCGCTTTCAACTTGCGCTTGCTTCGATCTTTCAAAACGATCAAGAGTCTGCCCTGATTAAGAGTCAGGTTGGGGCTGCCTGTACCAACACCGATACTGGACATCACCGACTCGACATTGGGATCTTTTCTGATCATGTCTACGAGTGCTTGATGATGTTTTTTCATTGAATCGAAAGAGCAGCCCTGCGGTCCCTCAGTCATTACAAGGATCTGACCGGTGTCTTCACTGGGCATGAATCCTTTGGGAATTTCCTGAAAAAGTAAGCCGGTACCCAGTAGCATCACTATAAAGATTGTGCTGACCAGTCCTTTGTGGCGCAGAGCCGAAAGCAGAGTCATTTTGTAAAGCTGCGACATTGCTGCAAAAAGCTGCTCTGCAAGTGCAATGCTTGGATTCGTTTTGCTGCCGTGCGCTTTCAGAAAACGACTGCAAAGCATGGGGGTCAGGGTCAAAGAGATGAAGCCCGAGATCAATATTGCGGTACTTATGGTGACTGCAAACTCGTTGAAAAGTCTGCCGACTATACCTGGAAGCAAGAGAACCGGGATAAAAACGGCGACCAGAGAAATAGTCATGGAAATAATCGTAAAGCCGATTTCGCGCGAACCGTCCAGTGCGGCTTGTTTTGCTTCTTTACCCATCTCCAGGTGTCGCACGATATTTTCAAGCATAACGATAGCGTCATCGACCACAAAGCCGACTGCCAGCGAAAGTGCCATGAGCGTAAGACTGTTCAAACTGAAGCCGAATAATTTCATTGCCGCAAAAGTACCGACTATTGAAATCGGCAGGGAAAGGCTTGGAATGATAGTTGCTGAAAGATTGCCCAGAAAGAGGAAGATTACAATCACCACCAGCGCGACTGTGAGCAGCAATGTTGCTTGCACGTCGTCAACCGAGTCTCTTATGGTTTGCGACTGATCGTAAAGAATATCTAGATGCACGCCAGGCGGCAAATTGGCCTTGAAATTGGGGAGCAATGTTTTGATGCTGTCGACGACTTGAATAGTATTGGCTCCGGGCTGCCGCAGCACAGCTAAAATCACTGCCGGGGTACCGTTGTAAGACCCGGCAGTTTTGTCGTTCTGGACACTGTCGATGGTTGTGGCAACTTGATTCAGTCTGATTGGTTGATTGCCTTTGCTGCTGACGATTACAGGGTCGTATTGTTTTGCTGAAAGCAGCTGACCGTTTGATTCAATCGTGAATGATTGATGCCGCCCCCAGAGCGTTCCGGTCGGCTGGTTCTGGTTGGCGTTTGCAACGGCTGCCATGATATCGTCTATGCCGAGACCGTAGGATGCCAGTCTAGACGGATTCACCTGTACGCGCACTGCGTACTGCTGTGAACCGTTGACCTGAACTTGAGCCACTCCTGCGACTCTGCCGATTCATTGAGCGATGACTGTTTCTGCGTAGTAGTCGACTTGATAAAGCGGCAAATTTGGTGAGCTCACGGCAAGATAAATAACCGGTTGGCTTGCCGGATTCACTTTGCTGAAGGTCGGGGGAATGGTCATCTGCGGAGGCAGCTGCTTGGAGGCCGCACTGATTGCGGCTTGCACATCGAGTGCGGCGCCGTCTATATTTCTTGAATTGTCGAATTGAAGTGTGATTTGAGATTGACCAAGGCTGCTTGCCGAAGTCATCTGCGTGAGTCCTGAAATTGTGGTGAATTGTTTTTCCAGAGGAATCGAAACTGCCGAAGCCATTGTTTCAGCAGAGGTGCCGGGCAGCGTACTGTTAACTTGTATTGTTGGAAAGTCTACATTCGGTAAATTGCTGATTGGCAGTTGTTTATATCCGATTGCACCAAATAGAACGATCGCGAACATGACGAGAGTCGTCATCACCGGTCTTTTGATGCATAGTTCTCCCAGATTCATTTTTATAAGGTCCCTTTGAGCATAGTTTTTCTTTGCTTGCGCTTGATCATGAATTTTTCAAGGCGGTCCAGGTAAATATAGAAAACCGGAGTGATATAAAGTGTGACTAACTGCGAAAGCAGCAAACCGCCCACAATCGTCAGTCCCAGTGGTTGTCTTGTTTCGGATCCTTGACCGGCTGCTAAAGCAATAGGCAGGCTTCCCAGCAAAGCTGCCAGAGTCGTCATCATGATCGGGCGAAAGCGAACCAGACAGGCTTTTGTGATTGCGGCTTCCGGTTCTAAGGATTCGCTTCTTTGTGCTTCAACCGCAAAGTCAATCATCATGATGGCATTCTTTTTGACAATGCCGAGCAGCAAAATCATGCCGAGAAATCCGTAAATATCGAGATCCTTGTGAAAGAGCATAAGGGTTATGAGAGCGCCCAGTCCTGCAGACGGCAGACCTGAGAGTATTGTGAGTGGATGAATGAAGCTTTCGTAAAGAATGCCTAGCACGATATAAATTACCAGCACTGCCAGAATCAAAAGTAAGCCCATGTCTTTGGTTGATGATTCAAATGCCTGAGCTGTTCCTTCAAAGCTCAAGCTTATGTCGGCCGGCAGCGTTTTTTGTGCGGCTTCTTTAATGCCTTCAACAGCTTCGCTTAAGGGAGATCCTTCTTTAAGGTTGAACGAGAGTGTTACGGAAGGCAGCTGACCAAGGTGATTTATTTGCACCGGTCCGACTCCGCGGCTGACCTTTGCGACCGTACTCAGTGGAATGAGTTGTCCGCTGCTCGAGCGGATTCTCAGCCAGTCCAGCATGGATGGGTCTTCGTAATATTCTGGCTTAACCTCCAGTATTACCCAGTATTGATTCTGTTCCGTAAAAATCGTGGAGACCTGTCGTGAAGCATAAGCATTGTTGAGAGCGTCTTGAACTTTCTGCAATGAAAGTCCTAGATTTGAGCATTTATCCCTGTTTATATCCACTTTCAAAGTCAGATTTTTTACTTGCAGATCACTATTCAAATCCACAATCGAAGGTATTTCTTTGACTTTGTGCTCAAGCTTTTTGGCTGCCGAATATAGCTCTTGAATGTCCTGACCTGAGATTGTGACCTGATAAAGTGCTTTGGTCATCTGTCCGCCGATACGCAGCCCGGGCGGATTTTGCAGGAAATATTTAACTCCCGGTATGCTTGCCGATTTTTTTCGCAAACTGCTTATAATTTCGTCTGCTTTCAGTTTTCGTTCGGTCAATGGTTTTAAGAACAGATTCAATCTTCCTTGATTGTTGCTCGTACCGGCCTGTCCGGTGCCGATGCTGGACATGTAATCTCGCACGTCCGAACAAGCTGAAACGATGTCGGCAATTGCTTCCTGATGAGCAACCATGTCTTTAAAGGAAATGCCTTCCTGGGCCTGCACAATGCCCATAATGATGCCGCGATCTTCGCTGGGGATAAAGCCTTTCGGTACTGCGCGAATTAAAATACCTGTGGCCAGAATCGTCAGCAAAAACATGGCTACAATTACGTCTTTGTTTTTCAAAGACCAGAGCAAACTGTGCTCATAAATACCAGTCCAGAGTCTTATCTGGCTCTCGGCAAAACGAGTGAAAAGGGATGCTTTCTCTTCTCTATGCGGCTTTAGAAAACGGCTGCAAAGCATGGGCGTCAGTGAAAGCGAAACAATTCCGGATATAACAATGGCGATGCTTATTGTGACTGCAAATTGGAAAAACAGACGGCCGACAACGCCTCCCATGAGCATGATTGGAATGAAAACTGCAACCAGCGAAAAAGTCATGGCGACAATCGTGAACCCAATTTCTTGAGCGCCCTGAAGAGCAGCCTTAAATACGGGAATTCCCTCGTCCACATGCCGAACGATATTCTCAAGCACAACAATGGCGTCATCAACTACAAACCCGACGCAGAGGGTAATTGCCATGAGCGAAATATTGTTGAGCGTGAAACCGAGAATTTTCATGCAGGCAAGAGTGCCGAAAATTGATATGGGCAGCGAGAGACTGGCAATAACAGTGCTTGAAACGTTTCCCAGGAAAAAGTAAATTACAAAAATCACTAAGACGATAGTGATAAGCAGTGTTCTTTGTACGTCTTCAACAGAGCGTCGAATTGTGATTGAGCGATCATATAGAATCTGCAAATGCATTGCCGGTGGCATTGCGGCTTGAAAGGAGGGCAGGAGCCGCTCAATGCTGTCTGCAATTTCAATAGTATTTGTATTTGCTTGTTTTTGAACTGCAAGAACTATTGCTCGGTCGCCGTTATGCCAGGTTGCTACTTTGTCTGTTTGGACGCTGTCAACAACAGTGCCGATGTCTTCAAGCCTGATCGGCGCTCCGTTTTTATAAGTTACGATCAGTTTCTTGAATTGATCCGCATTGTAGAGCTGGCTGTTTACTTTTAAGTTATAAGCTTTATCCGGTCCGTAAAGGGTGCCTACCGGTAAATTGACGTTGCCCTGCCTGAGTGCTCCTGCAACTTCGTCCACGCCGATTCCCATAGAGGCGAGCTTGCGCGGATCTATTTGAACATGAGGAGCATAAACTTGTGGTCCGAAGACCTGCACTTGCGCGACACCGTTGGTCATCGAAAGACGCGGGGCCAGCATGTTTTCTGCATATTCGTCTACCTGATAAATAGGCAGCGATTCCGAACTGAGTGCAATGAACATAATCGGCACGTCTGCCGGGTTCACTTTTTTGAAAGTTGGAGGTGTGGGCATGCTTGTAGGAAGCATGGCACGGGCTGCGACAATTGCAGCTTGCGTGTCCTCTGCCGCTCCGTCAATTTTGCGGTTTAAATCAAACTGCAGGGTAATGGAGCTGCTGCCTAACTGGCTCGTCGAGTTCATCGACTCAAGACCGGCTATATTGCTGAACTGTTTTTCCAGGGGCGTAGCCACTGCCGAAGCCATGGTTTCAGGAGAAGCTCCGGGCAGTCCTGCGGAAACTGTTATGGTCGGAAAATCGACAGCGGGCAGATCGTCAATCGGTAAAGAAAAATAAGCCAGCAGTCCAAAAAGCAGAACGCCCAGCATGAGCAAAGTCGTCATTACCGGGCGCAAAATGAATAAGCCGGAGAAATTCATGCTCAGTCTCCCGAGCCGTCTTTGACCCCCTGGACGACCCTTACCTTGGTGCCTGGTGCCAGTTGCAATTGTCCGTCTGTGACTACGATCTCACCAGCTTTGATACCTTTGCCGAGAGCTGCTGTGCTGGCGCTGCTGCGTTGGAGTTGTACCGGAGCCAGGCGCACTGTTTTGTCTTCTTGAACTACGAAAACCGCTGTGCCCTGCTGCGTTGTTTGCAAAGCAGTGCTGGGTACAACAACAGATGCTTCAGGCGCAGGAATTGAAACAACAACATCAACAAATTGACCTGGAAAAAGGCGTCCGTCCTCATTTGCAAATGTGGCTCTCATCGTGACTGTGCCGGTTGATGTATTGACGGTATTTTCCAGAAATGAAACATCGCCGATCACAGCGTTTTCTTTTACACCTTCAATATTTGCTTCCAGCTTCAGCGTTTTGTTTTTGAGAGCCTGTCTTACCTGGTCCAGATATTGCTCTGGAACTGTAAATGTGACATAAATCGGCTTTACCTGGGCGATGCTGACCAGCGGTTGATTGCTCTGCGCTGTGACAACATTGCCTTCGTAAACGTTTAAGCTGCTGGTTTTGCCGTTTATCGGCGAGCGAATTGTGGTCCAGCCGAGTTGAATTTGAGCAGTGTGAACCATGGCTTCATCAGCCTGGGTTTGACCTCGAGCTGTTCTGATTGCAGCTTTATCTGCTTCTAGAACACTCTTGGCGTTTTCGACCTGCTTGATGTCGGCCTGAATAGTAGCTTTTGCGACAGCCAGGTTCGTATCGACCTGGTCGTGCTGCTCAAGCGAAACAGCTCCCTGTGAAAGCAAGACTTTGTATCTTTGATCTTGTCTTTCGGCAAAAACTGCCTGTGCTCGATCTTTTCCAAGCATTGCTTCCATTTCGCCGATATGAGCCATGTCTTTGGCAAGCGCTGCTTCAGCTTGTTGAACAGTTGCACGGTCTCTGGCTAAATTGCCTTCTGCTTGCTCCAGGCTGGCTTGATACGGGCTCGGGTCAATTTGAAACAAGGGCTCGCCCTGTTTTACAAATGCGCCTTGCTTGAAATAAACGTGTTTGAGCTGTCCACTCACTTGCGGTACGACATTGACCACCGAATAAGCAAGCACATTGCCGATACTTCTAATTTCAATCGGTACTGATTCTTCTTGCGCCACAGCCACAGTTACAGGAATTGTTTTGTCGCGAGGCTCCGGAGCTTTTGCTTTTTTTGTACTGCCTGTGAAGTACCAGAGTCCGGCCAGCAAAACTCCGCCCAGGAGAAACAGGAGCAAAAAGCGCAAAATACTCGGCTTTTTCTCGCGCTCGAGTTTTTCGGATTCATCTGTATAGGCGAGTTCGGCCATCTCTGGTAATTCTTGCAGATCTTTCACACCAATTACTACTCCTGTTCCACTGCTGCGCTTTGAGCGCAAGCTGGAATTTAGTGATCATAATAAGAGGGACGCAAAACAAGAGATTTTGGTTCGATTCGCCGGATTAAAACTGCTTAATCCGCTTTGCTATGCTCTTTGTCCTTGAGAACAAGCCAGTTGCTTTGTTTATTGCTCAACTGAGTATCCTCGCCCAATCTAACAGTTTTGCCATCCTTGGGGTTTCTGACCCAGCCTTCGCTCCATGCTCCCATGTCCGTATAAAGCAAGTTTTGCAAACCAAGCTCCAGCAGATCCTGCCCGAACTTCCCAAGTTCAATGGCGTTATGGCTTTCGACTATTACTGTCTGTCCATTCTTCATGATGCCGACACCGCGTCGAATGAATTTTGATTTGTCGCGAAACTTCGCTGCTTTCCCGTTTTCAATGACCTGAAATTGCTGAAAGAATATTGCTTTCCTGGCTGCCAGCTCGTCCAGGTATTTCCTGGTCAGTAATTTACCTTTGCTGGTCGGGAAAATTTGAAGTTTGCCCTCAACGTAAGAGAGCGCTCCGCCTAATTCGGCATCAGTTCCATTGATATTGTGAACTTTGCCGTCACAGATATAAACACCGTCGATGCTGTCGTCTTTCAGGGTGAAAGCTGCCGGAATCGAGAGCAGGATCTTCTGGTCATTCTTATCCGGGCGTCTGGTTGTGAATCCGAATTCAGCATCATTGGTGAAAATGAATTTGTATTTTTCTCCGCTTTGAGTTTTCTTGACTTCGAATCTAAGAGGGTTGGCTGCGTGAGCCGCAATCGAAGCGCTTAAGATCATGGCAATGACGGCAAAGAGCCCTTTGAATGCAGATCGCATTTGACTTAAAGTCTCCCTGAAGCTCAGTGCATTTTACTAAGTTATGGCGACTTTGGCAGCTTCCGGCGAGTCCGGGAAGCAATGACGATAAGCTACTCCCAGAGCCTTATCCTGCGCTTTCAGTTTTGGATTTGACCGGGACTTTACGAAGTTCTTTCAGGGATTTATAGCTTTAAGCTTTGATTTTTTCCTGGCAGAGTTCAAGCACTTTCTGGCAGACTTCATCGAGTGTGTAATTGTCAGTGTCGATTAAAATGGCGTCCTCTGCTTGCTTCAGAGGAGCTGTCGCTCTTGTTGAATCGATATGGTCTCGCTCTTTTATGTCGGCAATAATTGTTTCGAGATCGGCAATTTGCCCCATCTCTTTCATGTCTTTGAGTCGTCTTTTAGCTCTGATTTCCGGGCTTGCGGTCAGGAATATTTTGAGCTCGGCTTTGGGCAATACAACTGTGCCGATGTCTCGACCGTCCATAACAACACCACCTGCTTTTGCAAGTTGCTGTTGTTTTTCCACTAGAATTTGCCGCACACCGGCAATTGTAGCCATCGGGCTGACAAAGCGCGTAATAATGCGCGAACGAATGATGAAACTGACGTCTGCGCCATTTACAAGAACGCGCACACGTCCCTGAGAGCTTTGATCCGGCGGCAGTAATTCAATTTCTGCCTTTCTGACTAAATCAGTTACCAGTTCTTCGTTTTTTAAGTCGGCTCTTTGTTCGAGTGCAACCCAGGTTGCGGCTCTGTACACGGCTCCGGTGTCGATGTAGAGATAAGAGAGCCGGTCGGCAACTCGCTTGGCCAGTGTCGACTTGCCTGCGCCCGCCGGACCGTCGATTGCGATGCTGATGCGTTTTTCAGAGCCTGAGTTTTGCTCAGTCATACCCTGTCGCCCAATTAAAGTCTCCATTTTATTTTCTCGTTAAGTAGTGAGCCGCTGATTCCGTTGAGATTTTTGAGGCACCGGCATCTATATTGAGTGGTGCAAGCAAGCAGAGGAAGGCGCTCAAACCAAGGGCAGAAAGGATCCATTTAAGAGGAGTCTGGTCTTTAACAGCCCTTTCCCAGCTGTTTGAGTTGTTCGTGCTTTCAGGCATTGCTCTCAGGCGGTTCATGCTTGAGCGCTGTTCTTCCGGCGTTTGAACGTAGTCCGGGATCATATTCATGCTGGTCGACTCGGCATGCATTGCTTGCGGGTTATTAAAAAGCGGCTCGACTATGTTCCATTGGGTGATTGGAGCTGTGTTGCTTTTGCTGCCTGCGGCGACTGCGGCCGGGCTGCGCCTGCCGCGCGCTCTTGCTGAAACGTTGGGGAATTCCAGAGAACGAGCCTGCTCCAGTGGAATTTTGTCTGGATAAGTTTCAAGCGCTACGACGCTGACTGAAGCGATTGCTGCTTCTTGTCCGAAAACTTTGTCGAGCAAGGCTTTCTGGTCGAAAATTGCGCTTGAATGCTCAGGAAGCTGAGGCATCATTTCGATTAGCGCTTCGATATTTATGAACAGAGATTGGTCGAACTCGGCTTGCTCATGGCTGGAAAGATCTAGAAAAGCAAAGTTGCCCTCGGTTACCGCCAGCATTTTTCGCAGTGCATCATAAGCATCAAGTTCGAGCTCGCTTAAAGCGGCGCCGACAATATGCCTTGATTCTGCAATTAATATTCTGCCCTGAATGCCCTTGTTTGGGCTGGAAACCCGCAAAACACCGAATGGAGCATTTGGAATGTCCAATATCGCCTTGAGGACATCTTTCATGCCCCAGGATTTTGATAATGCTCCCTCGAAGACCACGTCCACGCTAAGATTTCCGTTCATAGTCAAGACGCATATATTCTCCAATTAAATACATGGCGAAGCAAGGGGGGAATTCCCCGGTACAACCGATCATGACTAAAAAGCTTTAAGAGAGTTCCCGCAGTCGATAAGAGTCAATGTTAAACCGGGCGACTCTACACGAGA
>JAIEPM010000611.1 GCA_019748395.1 Candidatus Obscuribacterales bacterium | reverse complement strand
GGAGGCGTGCGGCTGACGATCGTGCTTGTGTCGTCGTCGACCCAGACATAAATTTTGTCGTCCAGATCAAGATAAAGATTGAGCCAGACATAGTCCAGGTCTTCTTTAACTGCTCCCAGTTGCATGCCGCGCTGCACGAAAAAGTTGTAAGCAATAGTTTGAGGATCTTGAGTTGGTCTGCCCTGATTTGAACCGTCTTTTAGCCAGCTAAAAGTAGCGGCTGTGGTTTGTGTAACTGCATCTCCTGGATTCAGAGCCGGTTTTGTGATTTTGCCGTAAAGCTCTTTATATACGTAATTTGCTCCAGGGCAACAGAATTTGTAACCGGCCTGGTCGATGCCGCTTGAGTAGTAACCAAAAGTGCCCCAGGGATAGTTCTTGTCTGGAGTAGCAATCGGATTGCTGCCTTCAAAGTACTGGCCAAGTCCGCTCGTTATATTATCAAAAGCAAGCGGTCCGCTGTCTCCGCCGGGATTGCGTTTATATTGAATTTTCAAGTCGATGAACTTGTCCACGCCTGTATCTTTCACAAACTCATTGGCTGTCAGACCGGGTACTGTTACCTTTGTATAGTTTTCCTGTCCGGAAACCATTTTGCCTTTGTATGTGAGAGCCGGTCCGTTTTCAAAAACAAAATAACCGGGCAAGTTACAGGAGGCTGCATAAGGCTTGCAGCCTACAGTCGCCGGTGAACCGGCCGACATGACAGTATTGGTTTTTTTGACGATGATGTCGGCATGGTTCAAGAAAGTATTGGGCGGCAGTGCGACTGTGCCGGACCCCGGCTGGGTCAGGTTTTTCCTGAAGTCCTTTTCAGTTCTAAGACCGGGGGTCAGCTTCCTGTATACAGTCACGAAGTAATAAGTGATTCCTGTGTTGCCGATTTTTATTGGTTTATATCCCTGAACATAGCCGTCTTCTGTTGCGGGAATCGTGATTTTGTATCGAGTCAAACTGCCCAGATCGGAATAGGGCATGCCGTCCAGGAATGTGTTGGCTACAACATTTGTGGAGTCGCCTGCGCCAAGATAACCGGTTTCAAATGATTTCCAAACCAGTGTCTGATCAGGATTAGCCAGCAATGTGGGGTTTCTCAGTGCCGTAGCATTGAACACTGTTTTCGGCCAGACTCCCGAAGGAATGTCAGGCGAATTGCTGTTGATTACTGTTTTAGGATTTGAAAGAACATTCTTGAGTTGTGCACCTAAACTTCTTGTTTGATCGCCTTCTATGCGCATCCAGACTTTTTTAGCTGAACTTATCGCTTTTGTATTTCCTTCAGCGTCGGCGTTCATGGCGACCATCAGTCCCCAGGCTACAATTCTGTTGAAATTAAGCAGGTTGACTGTTCTGCTGCCTTTAAGAACCACATTCTGTATGGTCGAATCAACATCACCATAAGTCGCGTCATTCGGATTAAGCTGTATAGTCGGTGCCACAAGCGCTACTCGGGCGACGTTCAGCCCGCCGGAGTCCGCCGCTGTATTTGTTTCTCGTCCTGCTTCCAGTAATTGCAGGGCAATAACAGCAAAAACCCCTATCAAAATTATTATAAAGATGAGCGCAATGATGATCGGAAGAACTGCACCCTTGCGATTTTTTGCCATCGATTCTAACAGCCTTTGCGGTTGGTGACTTTCGGGATTATTTGCGCTATCGGCAAGCCAAAATGGGGGTGCCATTAACAGCCTGTTAATTGTATACGGGATTAGTCAATGTGAATGTATTAGTAAATGTTCAATCAGCAAGCCCTCGAGCTGGTTAATATGTCAAGTCTGGAAGCTTGTCTGGCGGAATAATCGAGTGGGGATAATTCAAAGCGGACTTTCTACAAATGATTGTGCCGCTAAGACCTTGTATGTTTTAGGCAGCATATTTTTGTTCTCAGCTCTTTTGATCTGGTGGCGACCAATCTTCAGAAAGGGTGTGGCGGACGCCAAGTTGCAATCCAGATTTTTGGGTTTTGCAATGATTGCTTTGTTTGTTTTCATTCCCTGCTATCTGGGTGGTTTTACTTTCGTTGCTTGTATTGCCGCCATGGTTCTTGAGTGTTTGCTCGAGTTTTACAGAATTTTGAATCTTGAGGGCATGGGTGCTTACAAGAAACTTGCACTAGTGCTCGGTGTTCTGCTTGTAGGAACAGCGGCTTTTGCATCGGCGCCGCTCGGTTATTTAGTACCCGGACTGGCTGCGTCAGCTAAGGAAGGCTTGCCTTCCCTTTTCTACGTGATGCCGGCCGGGGTAGTTGCTGCTGTTTTTGCTCTGCCGCTTTTTTCGGGTAAACCTGAAGGCGCTCTGGTTAGAAGTTGTGTCACCATATTCAGTGTCATTTATATCGCCTGGTTTCTCGGTCATATGATCCTGCTTCGTAACCTGCCGAATGGTTTCGGCTATTTTGTCTTTTTTGCCATGTGTGTTGCGATGAATGATATTTTTGCTTATCTTTTCGGTAAGTTTTTCGGCAAGAATCAGATGATTCCAGGCATCAGTCCCGCTAAAACCTGGGAGGGCTTTATTGGCGGAATTTGCGGCTCCTTGCTTGCGGCTCTTGTTTTTTTCTATTCAGTATCGAAAATTGAGATCTTGAATGCTCTGGTGCTGGCGCTGTTGATAAGTATTACGGCGCCGCTGGGCGATCTCGTAATTTCAATGATAAAACGAGATATGAAAGTGAAAGACTGCGGGACTATATTACCCGGGCATGGAGGCTTGTTGGACCGTGTGGACAGTGCGATTCTGACTTCGCCGGTTATTTATTACTATCTGCTTTTTTCCGGTAACGGATAAAGCAAAGGTAAAAGAGCCCTGCCGTGCCGATGAACAAGCATACCTGGCTTGCGAGAATCGGCACGTTCATGGAATTAATCGTGATTCCATCAATTCTTATCGGTTCGATAATCAATCGGCAAATTGCGTATTGTATCAGGTACAGACAGGAAAGCACTCCGTGCTTATCTTTTAGCCGTTTTGCCAGCAGAAAATATAAAAGCAAAAAAGCTGAAAAATCCCAGACTGCCTCATATAAAAACGTCGGGTGAAAGTAGTTTGAATCAACGTATTCATCAGGTCGTCGTTCATATGGAATGAATAGCTTGAGCCTTGCTGATTCAGGAAGCGGAGAACCGAAAGTTTCGGAATTAAAGAAGTTTCCCCAGCGCCAGATGCTTTGTGCAAGAGGCAGAACGATGAAAATCAAGTCGAGATATTTCAAGAGTGAAATAGCATGTTTTCGACAGTAGAAAATCATCGAGATTAGAACACCCAGAATCGCTCCATGAATAGCCATGCCAGTATTCGGCATCTGAAAATTTCCTTGTTTTGCTTGATAAATCAGCATGAGAATATAGTCCAGCTTTTCCGGGGCCCAGACGGCAATCCAGTAGAGTTTCGCTCCGATCAAGCCGCCGATCAGAGCGACCACGGCGCCTCTCCAGATAATTCGCCTGTCCGCTTCCCATTCATTTGCTTTTTTCAAACCGGCAAAGGCGGCAATCACAAAACCGACGATTAATAAGAGCGAGTACCAGGTGAAAGGAATCGGACCTGTGGCGAAATAGCGATCGTTCAACTGAAAACTGATTGAGTCCATTACAAAAATGTATGGACCGGGAGACTGCAAGGTCAGGCTTGCAGGCAAGCTGTCCTTAAAGAAAAAGCAGGCAAGCGTCAGTGCTGAGAACGCCACTGCCGACAGTATCAGCGCTGCGCTCGGTTTTACTCTTGATTGCTTGAGCACTCTTATACCCGGCTTTTATATTTGCTTGAGCAAATGCACAGCGTCAGAACTCTGTCGGCTTTTGATCAGCGTATCTTAGCGGCCAAAGCCAGGATTTTCAATCTGAGCTCAGTGCGCGGCAAAGAAAATCTTCCCCGGGGCCGCCGACTTTCAGGCTCTGGGTCCGGCAAGAAATTAGCCGGTTTTCCAGAAATACTAGGCGACGTAGTAGCGATTCAGAAAATGAAAAGACGAGCAGGAAAGTCATTTTCCGGCTCGTCTTTTCTTCTAGCCCGAAGGTTTTGCTCAGGCGTGGCCGAGTGCGAGTTTGAGCACGTCGATGCCGTTGTTTACCGCGTGCAGCAGCATGCCGGTGTAGAGGCTGCCGCTGCGTCGGAAGATCTCAGCCTGCACGCAGCCCAGCAGGAAAAGCAAGACCATCGTGGTCGGCTGAAACTGCATGTGCATGAGAGCGAAGATCAAAGAGCTGAGCACAATTGCCGAAACTTCGCTGCGCTTGCCGCCAAGTGCTTTCTGAAGCCGGTAAGAAACGCGGCTAAGCTGGTTGCAGAAGGCGACCCAGAGCCGATTGAAGCCGCTTTTGGGCAGCTCTTTCAGCGTCAGGGGCTTGAGCTCTTGTTTGAGCGAACAGCGAATCACCTGGTAGAGGAAACCACGAAAAACCAACTCCTCGAAGATCGGTGCTCCCACTACTGCCATCAAAGCAAAGAGGAAGAAATTGCCGCCCGTAGCTTGCTTCGCCAGTTCGACAGTGGGCTGATGCGCGCTGCCCATGATTGCAACAATGCCTTCGCCGACGAGCTGTGTGAGCCCATAAGCTACAGCAACCGGCAGCAGCAGGTTAACGAAAGTTGAACCCCAGTAGCTGCCGCGCAAAGGTTTCAGGGTCAGAGCCATGGCATCGCGAAGCGAGAGTCCATCCTTGCGGAGTTCTCGAGCGATAAAGCGAAGCTGCATGCCGAAGCCGCCGACGAAGCTGATTAAACTGAGCCACATCACGAATGTGACATTGGGTTTGCCGTTTTCCTGGCTTATGTTTACGGCTATCCAATTGATCAGCTTGGGGAAAAATGGGTCAATTGCTGCCAAAAACCAGGTCAGGGCAACGCTGGCTAAGCCGCCGCAGAGCAGATAGCGCAGCGCATTCTTGCGCAATTTGCTGCCAATTTCGACGGAATTTCGTCGCTTCAAGTACAAGGCATGCAGTCCTGCGGCCAGGGCGGCGGTGATTGCGGTCACCGAGCCAAGCAGCATGACTGTACTGCCGATGTTGAGGAAACAATCACGCATCGCCGGAATGGAAATGAGCCCGAAGATGCCCAGCATTACGAGCAAGGGCGGTGCGAATGAGCCGATACTGAAATGCAGCAAGCCAAGCAGATACTTCTTGCCTGCGGTCTGGGCCGTCCAGGGAAAATTGTCCGAAAGACGGCTTTCGGGCAATATAATTTTGCGAATTCGCGAGGTCATGATAAACCTCCCTTTCTTCAAGTTCAAAGAAGCAAAAGCCGAACGCTGCTTGCCGCGTTCGGCTTTTGAGTAAGAAGCGAGTTTTCAGGCTCGGATTCCAGAAGCTGTTCTAAGAACAGCCCTGAGAAACACGCTTGCTGACGTCGCAAGCGGGTCTTGTTCGGGTCCGGAAGCAGGACTCAGAAGCCCAGGTTCTCCCGGCACTTTGCCAGATTGCGGTCTACCAGGGTGCTCAGCGAAGCAGCTTTCTCCGGCCATTCAAGCAAGATCTGCTGAGCTTGTTGCAGGTCGGCGCGAGCGTCGTAGTTGTTGCCGAGAGCCATCCTGGCGGCGGCGCAATGGTTGAGAGCGTCGGCATGCATCCAGTGGTCGACCTTCAGCACTTTGACTGCGCATTCCCTTGCTTCCTCTGCCAGTTCAAGCGCTTGAGCATAGTCTCGCGCCGTGTAGACCTCTTTGACTCTGGCGAGGGCTTCCTTGACCTGATTCTCCGCAGCCAGCGCGTCGAAGTAGGCAATGTTCCACTCGATGCTTTCGGGTAGTTCATGACCGGCCGGGCAGCTTTGCTTGGCGATTGCGAGCGCTTTGAGCAGCAGCTTTCGCGCTTCAACGAAGTCGTTTCTGGAAGCGAAGATTCTGGAGTAGTCGTTGAGGATGAGCGCGCAAAGAATCAGGTTCTTGCTATGTTGCGCACTGCGGTAGGCATCGCGGTAAAGCCTGCCTGCTTCGTCGAAATTGCCGCTCTCGTAATGCTTGCCGGCTTCTGCGAAGTCGTTTTCGGCAGAGCGGCTGAGCGCCATTTTTTCGAAGCGCTTCTGATTACCCTCGGCAATCTGAATCAGCTTGTCTTTGGGCGGTAGTTTCCAGCGCAGCTCAACAAGTAGATGTTGCATCGACCTGAGTGCCGCCACCGCTCCCTCCTTGTTTTGATGTGAGAGAGCCACCAGGCTGTTGTGCCGGTTGCGCAGGTCTTCGCGTTCTATGCCGAGTTTCTCGGCACAGTCGGCTGCAAGGATGAATTCTTTTTGCGCCTCGCTGTATTTCTTTTGGGCCAGTAGAGCCAGACCCTTGCTGCGGGAATCTTGCAGAGAAGTCTCGAGCTCGCGGCGCTTTGCCGTTTCCTGGGCTTGCTTTTTTAGGCGGAGGCGCTTTCTGAAAAGAAGAGTGAGGCCGACTGCAAGCGCCGTAAAGGCGCACAGGGTAAGCACTGAGCCTGTGCTCAGAATGTTGCTGAAAGTACTCATTGGAACCCTCGTTTGCTGCGATTCGCTTACTGGCGAATGTCCTGTTGCAGCTATTGGGGAACACCCAGATACAAGGCTCGGGTTTTAGCCTAAACGGTAAGAAACATCGCATGCCCTCCGGCAAGTGAATTTATGCTCTCAGGTCTGTCGTCTTTGTTTCGTGCTGTGCTTGCGTGTGAGGAGGGGGGGGCGATATAGATCTGTATCTAAAGAAATCTTTTTGCAGCTGATCAATACCTGCAGCTTTGGATATTCTCAGGCTCTGCGTCCGTGACAGCTCGCCTGCCGCCCCGGCCTCAGAGATGAGTCAAAACTATAGGAGCTTGAAGCTTAGCGTAGCTGTGCCGGGACTGTTTGCGGCAGTCTTGAGCTGCAGTTAATCTTCTTTGCGAGCTATCGTGAAGTGAAATCTGAGGATGGCAGGCAGGAAAAGAATTGCTCTGATTGCTGAGGGAAGCGGATTTTGAACGGCGACTTTTATGTCGTTGCTTTTTTTCAATCGCCATTTTGCAAACTCTTTGACTTCAACTGGAAAGCTGAATCCTGGTGCGTTTATCTGGGCTTTTACTCCTCGAATATCCTTGAGGGCCGGGTGTTCACCTGAGCTGTCCACAAGCATGTTCAAGTCGCTAAAATGAAGAGCTTTCAGGTCGAAGGCTTGGTGAATTTTGCGCTGGCCAAGTGTGACGTTTAGATCGACTGCGTTCTTTCGAATTACGTAAATGCGCTTTTCGCTTAGCTTCACGCCCTGAATATTGTCCAGAAAATCGCTTCCGGCTTTCCCGAATTTGTCTTCCAAATTGCGTTTTGATTTTTGCCAGTCTTCTACGAATTTGGCACCATCACTGGTGTCAAAGCCAAGTTCCAGCTTTTGCTGATCGATGCGTTCAAAAACAAGTTTTTTTTCTTCGATGCGAATTTCAGTAACACCGTGAAGAAGCTCATAAGTATTGCTTTTGGACTTGCGACCGCTGATTGCTTCAACAAATGAAATGAAGGTATCAGGACCGTCCTCAAGCGGTTGCTGCCATTTGAGAGCAGGCTTTTCGAGCGTTACCCTGTTTTCAGGCGGCTCTTCGGGATTTGGAGATTCTGCATTAACGGGCAGGTTGAAGAAACTTGAAAAACAGAGCAGTGCGGAGGCAATTATCCTGCTTTTTGTTCGAGCTAATTGCTTTTGGGCCGGGCGTTTCATTGTTTTGAACCGGACTTGTCTTTGGAGAAATATACCCGGCTTGCTGAATGGGTAATACTATAGAGAATCGGAGGGGGCGACAAAAAACGGAAAGCCACCATCCGGGGCAGAACACTGGGTTCTGCTTGCCGGATGAGCTGGCTTCCGTTGTTTTGCTCAGTGCTCGGCGGCGGGCTTCTTGTCCTGCTCGTCGGCCGGCTTTTTGTCCGGGTCATCGCCCTTGCGGGGACTCAAAGCGCTGCGGAACTCGGCGACCAGTTTAATCGGAGTTTTGAGCGCTGCAGTCAGTACCGGTCCCAGATAAAGGAAGAGGGTCGGTGAGGCCCAGATCGTAATCAGTGCTTGCACTGAGAGGATAAGACCCTGCAAGAGTCCGATCATTGCACCCTTAAAGCTGGCTGAGAGCAGCGAGCTCGAGCTTTCGGCAATCTTGCCGTAATCGACACCGGCCATTAAGGCGCTGTTGGCGTTAGTGGTGATGTACCAGATAACAACAACAAGAACAATTTTGGCCAGATCAAAAAGAGTTTCAATCTTTATCGGGGGGATTGGCGGAATCGGCGGAAACGGCGGCGTGGGTGGAGTATTCGGAGTCGTGGGGCTTGGTTCACCCTCCCTCGCCTTATGCTTGGACATGATTTTCTCCTTGCCCGAAGTCCGGCTTATCTAGTGTGTTTTTGCCTTACTTGCGGGCTCCAGTGTTCATCCATTTTGAAAAACGCCACAAGAAATGAGGGGGGAGGGAAGATAATTCCCCTCCCCCCTCGGCTGGACTAAGCCTCGTCGCCGACGATCACGGCTTCGATGAAGCCGACGCCTGCGAGTTTGGCGGCAATGACGCGATGGCGACCGTCCTGGATGATGTAACCGCCGCCGATGCGGGGGCGGAGTTCGACACGGAAAACGCCGTAGTCGTTTTCATACTCGAGACGCAGGCGCTCGATCTGAGCGTGATCTTTGCGCATGATGCGCTCGATGCTGCGTTCGGGGATGAAGATTTCATCGAGGCTGACGCTGACGATTTCGCGATTGCTATAGTAGTTCTGGCGCATAGAGACTCCCTTTCCGGAAGCCCCTACTCGGTAGCGCCATCATGGAATCGGCGAATGCCGCTTCGCTACCGGTGGGCTTCCTATGAGGGAGCCACCTGCTTTTCTTTCTTCATAAGTTCTCCTTTCTGTTTGGGCAGACGCTTTAAGAGTCGGCGAAGTCTTTGGCTCGGGGTTCTCAGCCCGCAAGCAATTCTTTCGCCTCGCCACCGCCATTGGTGACTGTTCTTTTGAGGGCTTTCGGCTCTCGGCGTCTGCTTTGACATTGGGTTTAGGTTATGCTGCTTTTTCAGGCAGCCGCGGCCGGCAGGCTGAATCCAAAGAAGCGCGCGACAGTCAGAGCCTGCTTGCTTGCTTCCTTGTCATTTCCGGCAAAGAAACTTTCAAGCAGTTTTTGAGCAAGCGGGACGCAAAGGCTTTCTGTTGCCAGGCAGCGTTTGAGTAAATCTTCGTGCATGCTGCTCTTGCGATGCAGTTCCGATTGAAGAACGCGGCGCATTGCACGGCTGTAGACAAGCGCTCTGAGCGGGGAGAGCCCGGGCAGATCCTGCCAGAGTTTGCGAAACTCAGGCTTGCTTCCCAGCGGCGCAGGGGTATTGTCGGGTGACAAGTAGCATTCACCGTAAACAGCGAAGTGCTCGGCGAAATCGGTGAGGGCGTAGCTGCTGGGGAAGTACCAGCCGGGCTGGCGCTGCTCAAGCAGGATGGCCATTCTGAAAGCTTCGTCCGCGTCCTGATGCTTGGCTGCCAGACGGTGCGCCCACTCATGCACGAGGTCGCTGCGCAGGTAGTCTTTTTCGAGCAGACGCTTAAAAAAAAGCAGATCGCCGTTGGGCTCGACTGCCGCTGAGGACAGGAAGTCGGCGTTGTAGTTTTTCTTCTTTTGCCGCACCCAGTAATCTTCGACGTTGTTTTCCCAGAGGATGTAAATGCGTTCGAAGTAACTGCTGTCCGGGAGTGTATCGAGTTCGAGCAGCAGGTCTTCCGGCAGGGCGCAGGCTCCGAAAGCATGGTTTTTCAAGCGTGCAGCTGCGTTCGGGCGGCTGCGATCGTCTTCAAGTTCCAGGCGCAGAATCCGGACTTCGTCCAGCTGAGCCGCGTAGGATTCCTTGAGGATGATTTTGGTTTTGTGACCTTCGATGCTGTAGATGCGCACGTTTTCTTCGACTTCAAGCAAAGATGCTTTGAAGGCGTCATAGTCGTCTTCGAAGCTGACTTTGCCGTCGGCATCGTTTTTTTTGCGCAGCCAGGGTCCGGGTTTTTCAGGATTGAAATACTTGAAACTTTGCTTGCTTCTTTCGAAGCCGAGCAAACGTTTGCCCAGGTCGGAGAAAAGGACTGCGCCCCCCTGAACAGGGGCACGGTCCGGAGCTGGTACTTGGATGAGAACTGGCTCAGCCATGATGGCACTCCTTTCCTTGCCCCTTTTTAAGAGGGCGTTAAGGTTAAGCCTCCTTGCGGAAGCTGATGATCCGAATATCCGCGCATGGCATACAAAACTCGAAAGTCTCGACTGAGGACTCTTGAGCTTTGATGAGTTGCTGGCGACGATATATTGCTGGGTGACTGGGGAGAAAAAGAATCAGTTATGGGTTATGTCTGAGCCTACAGAGAATCTCTTTTTCAAAGCAACGCCCTCCAAGGTCTCCGGGGTGGGGCAGGTCCCCAAAGTTCCGAATCGACGCTTTCTGAATTTTTCTGAAAACGACTGTGACAATCTGCGTCACCTGCGCGAGAGCAGCTTGCAGAGACTAAAGTTGCTTGCGCTAAAGCCGCAAGCTGAGACGGAGTCAATCTTGGTCATTACAGCTTGCGAGGCCTCGCGCAAGTTGCTTCCCTGCAGGTTCTGCTGCGCTTCAATCCGGCGTTCTGAAATCTCGAAGAAGGTGATATTCAGTCGTTGAGCGCAGGCAGCTGAGAAGCGCTTCAGCTGTGTTATGTAAGAGGCGGCTCATAAGTGCTGTTTAGCTGATTAAAAGCTAATCGCCCCTAAATTGAATTTCGCGAGAGGAAGTCAGTAATTTCTCTTCTGTACTCAAGTTTCTCTTTTAAAACAGGACCTCAACCCAAGCCCGCGAAGAAGCCGTTTTAGACCTCCTTTCCTGCAGCGAAGCTGCATTTGGTCAAAGCGCCGTTTCTTGCCGGCTCTGGACTTTGTTTCCTGTTCTTGAACTTCCTGAACCGGGAGTAATCTATGCTCAAACGAATTTTTCTGACAGTAGTGGCGAACTATCGCAAGCTGCTTCCCACTGTGGTTCTGATCACGCTGGCTGTTCTGGCGCTCGGAACCGATGTATTCAGTCAGGATGTTCATGAGACCATTCGCGCCGTCTTCACTGACTATCTGGTCAAGCTGAAGCCGTTCGCGATGGATTTGCTGCTTGCAGCAATCCTCGTGAATTTCGCCTGGTTGTTTTACAAGCCGGTCACCACCGGTTTTGAAAAAGTTCTGGAAAAGACTTCCGCCTCTGAGCGAGGTAAGGACCTCTCAACCAAGCTTTTCAAGTTTTTCTACTGGGCAATCGTGGTTTTCCTCGTGCTCAGCCTCACCGCTGCCGAGTTTCTGAGCCGCTTTGTTGTCGGCTTCGGTGTTTTCGGCGCGGCACTCACTCTGTCCTTGCAGGGTGCTGCCAATGATTTTGTTTGCGGTCTCTTCATCCAGATCACTCGCAAAGTCAACGACAACGAGCAGATCAAACTCGAAGGCGTTGATGTCAAAGGCAAAGTCGTCAGCATCGGGAGTCTCAGCACCATCGTCGATACCGAGACCGATGTTGTACACGTGCCGAATCGCGAGATCTGGGCGCGTGCGGTCAAAGTCGCTAAACCCAGCAAGTCCCCAATCATCCTGCCGCCGGGCTTTGACAGCTCGAACGGCAAAAATTCCTAAGGAATACTCAAATGAAAAAGACAATCAAGATGCGCGCCATCGGCGCCGTTTCTTCCCAGTTCCAGGCGGAGCTGCTCATCGCTCCCGTTTTCGAAGGCAGCTTCAGCGATGAGCGGCGCAGTGCCGTCCACGGACAGGCTCTTTGCAGCCAGGCCGAGCTCCTCAGTTTCGACGGCAAGCATGGCAGCACGATGCTGCATGTGGCTGCTACGCCCGGCGCGGCTCCGCGTACTATCTTCGCCGGGCTCGGCGCTGCCGACAAGCTCACCGGCAAAACTCTGCGTGATGCCCTGAGCGCTGCTTTCCGCGAAGGCAAGCGGCTCAAGGTTCAGCAGATTGCCGTGCAGTTGCCGTCGCTCACCGGCACTCGTGTGACGCCGCTCGAGTTCGGGCGGGCGGTCGGCGAGTGCGCAGGCAGTGTCGACTACGTCATGAACCATCAGAAGACCGAGAAGGGCGGGCACAAGGCCGAAACGCGCTTCAGTGCGGTGTCGCTGCTGGGCTCGGAGCATCCGGATTTCCAGCAGGGCTTGAAAGAGGGCTATGCGGTCGCCCGGTCGAGCAACCTGGCTCGTGACCTAGTCACCGAGCCGGCCGGAACCATGACCCCGAGCGAACTGGCCAAGCGCGCACAGCAGGTGGCTGACGCTTCCAAGGGGGCGATCAAGATCAAGTTCTACGGCAAGCGCGAGCTCAAGAAGATGGGCGCCAACGCCTTCCTGGCTGTGGCGCGCGGCTCGGACGAAAAGCCGGTGCTGATCGAGATGAACTACGAGCCCGAAGGTGCGGACAAGGACGTTCGTCTTGCCCTGATCGGCAAGTCGGTCACTTTCGACACGGGCGGCTATGACCTCAAGCCCGCTGCCGGGATGCGCACGATGAAGTGTGATATGGCAGGCGGAGCTGCGACTCTTTCGGCGATTGCCGCGATCGCGGCTCTGAAGCTGCCGGTCAATGTCAAGGTGGTCATGGCTGCCACCGAGAACATGGTGAACGGTAAGGCTTACAAGCCGGGCGATGTCATCCACACCATGGCCGGGTTGAGCGTCGAGGTCGACAACACGGACGCCGAGGGTCGCCTGACCCTGGCTGATGCCATTGAGTTCGTCAAGCGGCAG